>DATKYA010000184.1:0-9223 GCA_035528775.1 Planctomycetota bacterium
TGCCAGGCCGCGCGCGATGGCGGCCGGACGCGCACCGGCCGCGATGCACACCGCGGCGGCGGCGAGCGCGTTCTGCACGTTGTGCCGGCCCGGGATGCGGATCGCCGAAACGTCCGCCACCTCCTGCGCGCGTCCCTTGCGGCGCACGATGATCCTGCCGTCGCGCACGAAGCTGCCGTTCTCGACTTCATCTGTGGTGCCGAACAGCATGCACTCGGCCTTCGTGTGCTCGCGCCAGGACCGCACTTCCGGGTCGTCCGCGTTCAGCACGGCCACGTCGCCCCGGCGCTGGTAGGCCACGATGCTGCGCTTGGCAGCAACGTAGTTTTCCATCGTCCCGTGGCGGTCGAGATGGTTGGGATGGACGTTCGTGACGGCCGCGATGTGCGGCGAGAGGCCCGCCTCGCCCAGCCATTCGAGCTGAAAGCTCGAAAGCTCCAGG
This sequence comes from Planctomycetota bacterium, assembly GCA_035528775.1. GTDB lineage: Bacteria > Planctomycetota > PUPC01 > JABMSA01 > JABMSA01 > DATKYA01. Next base: position 443 of record DATKYA010000184.1, read on the forward strand.
ACCACGAGGTCCTTCGGCGAGATTCGCTCGGCCTCGTTCAGCAGCGACCTGCCGATATTGCCGCCGACGTGAACCGTGCCGAACGCGCGGTTGCCGGCGTCGCACGCGAGCATCTGGCCGGCCATGCTGGTCGTGGTGGTCTTGCCGATGCTGCCGGTGATGCCGGCGATCGGGCAGGGGCAGAGGCGGAAGAACAGCGAGATTTCGGTCTCAAGCTTCACGCCGCGCTCCCGGGCGAGCCTGATGAACGCCGACTCACGCGGGACACCGGGGCTCGCCACCACAAGGTCGGTGTCGGTGAAATCCGATTCCACGTGCCCGCCCAGGTGCAGCGTGAGCGGGTAGTCCTTCAGTTTCTCGAGCGACGGTGCAAGCTGGTCTGCCGATTTCATGTCGGTGACGGTGACGGCGGCCCCCTTGCGGGCGAAGAACTCCGCCGCGCCGAGCCCGCCGCCAAACAATCCCAGGCCCATGATCGTCACACGTTGCGGGATCTCCATCTCGATCCTCTTCTTTCTCGCCTTGTCTTCTTGACTTCTTATCTTCTTCCCCTCCTTGCCTTCTTCCCTTCTTTTCTTCTTATCTTCTTGACTTCTTATGTTCTTCCGTTCTTCCGATTTTCCTGCCAATTTCCCCCCGATTCCCGTATAATGATACGTAGAGTACCATCGTCATCATCAATGGCTTTCTTGAGCCGGGAGGGGATAGCCATGATCATCAATGTAGGCGGCCTCAACCAGGGCCGTGCGGTCGCCCGAAGCCAGGAGAATCCCAAGGCGCTCGCCTGCTTCGAGGCCGACGAGCTCGAATTCATCAAGCCCATCGACGTGTACGTCGAAATGACCAAGATGGGCTTCGACGTGTATCTCGACTGCACGTTCGCAACGACGGTGAACATCCCGTGCTGCCGGTGCCTCGAGCGCTACCCGCTCGACCTCAGGGTACGGTACCGGATGCTGTTCGTGCCGGCGCAGGACGGCGTGGAGGGCCGCGCCGCCGAGGATGGCGTGTACCTGTATCACGAGTCGACCATCGACTTGGCCGACTACATCTGCGAGGCGATCCGCACCGAGCTGCCGCGCAAGCCGCTGTGCAAGCCCGACTGCCGCGGCCTGTGCTCTCACTGCGGCAAGAACCTCAACGAAGGCCCCTGCACCTGCCGCGATTCCGACGATTCGTTCCATCCGTTCAAGGATCTCAAGCTCCGATGAATGAACCGCGCGAAACCAACGAGATGGGGGTAGGGGCGAACCTTGTGTTCGCCCGAGTGCCCGGTCAATACAGATCCGAATCGGCTGCCAGGGCGAACACGAGGTTCGCCCCTACAACAGATGCCGCACAGGGTGCGGCAAGGGCGAACACAAGGTTCGCCCCTACAACGGCAGAACACGCCGCTCCGTGTATGAACCGCGCGATCGCGTGGAAAACGGCGGCGGCCGCCGTTGCGGCTGCGTTGGCGTGTATCGCCATTGCCGGCTGCAAATCCGCACCCGTCATCCTCACATTGCCCGCCGAGCCGGCCTCCTGGCAGGCGAAGCCCGCCGGCTGCGCCCGCACGGCTGGCGACGAGATCATCCTCTCCTCCGGCCGCATCATCGCCAACGGTTTCTCCTGGGCCGACAGCGAGATCGAGTTCAGCGTGTTCGACCCCGGCGAGACACCCTTCGCGGTGACACTCTACGACAGCAACTACGCACAGGTGCGCGAGATGAACGCCAACAAGTGGTTCACCGTGGTGAAAGGCAAGAGCGTGCCCCTCGCGCAAACGATCGACACCTGGCCGGCCATCCCCGTTCACGTGCTGATGCTCGGCGGCGACAAGGCCCTGGCAGACAAGGGGATGCGAGCCTTCGGCGGCATCGTCACCACCGAAATGAAGCAGTCCGGCGACGTGAAAACGCCCTTCGAGACATCCTTCTCCGAGAACTTCAAGATCGGCCAGTGGAACACGATCCGCCTTGTGATCCAGGGCGGGAAGATCACCGCGTGGGTCAACGGCGAGGAAGGACAGAGCATCCAGTGCGACCAGCACCTCGGCGGGCCTTTCGGGTTTGAGGTTCTCCGCGGCGAGCTGCGCCTGAAGGACATCCGGCTGACCAGGTAGCGAGAGCAAGCCGCGCACCGGCCGGAACTCACACAAGGATACCGCCGATGGGGCACATCCATCCGGCCGAGCCCGCCAAGCTGATCGTCGGGATGCTCTCGGCCTTCACGAACGGATTCGACGCGGCTCGCGATGAACTCATCCGCCATTACGGCACCGTCGACATCGAGAGCGATCCCATCCCGTTCTCCTTCACGTCGTATTACGAGCAGGAGGTGGGGCCGAACCTGCTGCGGAAGTTCCTCGCATTCGAGCGCCTGATCGATCCTGCCATCCTGGCCGACGTGAAGCTGCTGACGAACCGGCTCGAGGCCGAGCTCGCCCCCGCGATCGCCGCCGCCGTACCCCGGCCGATCAACATCGACCCCGGCTACATCACTCCCGCCAAGCTCGTGCTCGCGTCGACCAAGGACTTCTCCCACCGCATCTACCTGCGGGACGGCATCTACGCGGAGGTAACGCTGCACTACGAAAAGGGGGGCACGTTTCGCGGCTGGCCGTGGACCTTCCCCGACTTCAAGACGAACGCCGACTACCACGCGTTCCTGCTCAGGGCGCGCCGCCGGTGCGTGGAGCAACTGCGGGCGCTCCGCCACGGCTCCTGACCGCGCCGCATCGGCTCAGCAGATCACTCCCCCAGTACCTGTGTGTAGAATGCGAGCGTGTCCTTCGCCATGCGGGCGAGGCTGAATTCGTTGCGGACAAACTCGAACGCGTTGACCAGCAGCGTTCTGCGGTAGGAGGCGTCGGTGAGCACCTGGATCGCCTTCTGGGCGAGGGCGGCGCAGTCGTTGCGGGGGACGAGGATGCCGGTCTCGCCGTCGCGAATAACCTCGAAGTTCTCGCCGACGCCGCTGGCAATGACCGGCCGGCGGCACGCCATCGCGTCCAGGATCAGCCGCGAGTGGCCTTCCGTCATCGACGGCACCAACAACACGTCGATGCTCGCCAGCAGGTGGCGGAAATCGAGAAACAGCGGGATGATCGTGGTGCGCTTGACAAGCCCGAGCTTCTCGGCCCGGCCGCGGACCCATCGGTCGGAGCCGTCGCCCGCGATCACGAACTGGGCATTGGGCAGAACCTCCGCAATCGCGGCTGCCGCCTTCAGGAAGCAGTCGTGCCCTTCGCCCGACGCAAACGCCCCCATCATTCCGATCACCGGAGCGTGGGCACTGGGGGAGGCGAAGGGAGTGGGAGCAGGGGAAACCTCCTGCTGCGTCTGCTGCGGCACGTCGAGCATTGTCGATGGAATGCCGCCCACCGGGCAGACCTCCACGCCGTTGGGGATCACTGTGATCACTTCCTTGGGGATGCGGGCGTTATTCACCAGCCACTCGCGGATGAACTGCGTGGGGACAATGATCCCGCCGCAGCGGCTGCTTCGCCTGATCCGGCAGTGCGATTCGGCGATGCTGTTGGCGGTGACGACGTACTTGGTGCGGCAGGCCCGGGCGAGCCGCGCGGCCAGGCGCGACAGCCGCGGCGAGCACGCGTGTATGATGTCCGGCTCCGCCACCTGGGCCAGCCGGATGATCTTCGTGTTGAACAGAATGGGCAGGGTGACGCGGTCGATCCTGTAGTAGTTGCGTATGGCGAGGCCGGCTTTCTCGAACTTCCGTGCAAGCGCCCCCACCGACGCGATAGTGACCACCTCGATGCCGCGCGCCGTCAACGCGCGCGCCAGGTCGAACGTCCTCAGCGACGAGTCGTTCACGCGCTGGAGATCCGCGAGCAATAATGTTTTCTCGGGCAGCGGCATAGGATCGAGTTAACCTGTTAATCAGTTAATCAGTTGGCCAGTTAATCAGTTGGCCGGTTGATCAGTTGATCAGTTGGCCAGTCCGTCAGTTGTTCGTCCATTCGGCTGTTCAGTCGCAACCGATAAACCGATAAACTGATCAACCGCTCAACTCTCCTGCAATTCGTCATCGGGCTGTATTTCAGACTGGTACAGCCGTGCGTATTCACCGCCGGCTTCGAGCAACTGGTCGTGCGTTCCTTCCTCGACGATCCGCCCTTCCTTCAAGACGATGATCCTGTCGGCGTGCTGGACGGTGGTGAGCCGGTGGGCGATGACAAAGGTGGTGCGGTTTTTCATCAGGTTGCCGAGGCCCGCCTGGACGAGTTTCTCCGATTCATTATCGAGCGACGACGTGGCTTCGTCGAGCAGGAGAATCGGGGCGTTCTTGAGAATGGCGCGGGCGATGGTGATCCGCTGTCGCTGCCCGCCCGACAGCCGCACGCCTTGCTCGCCCGTAATCGTGTCGTAGCCGTCGGGCTGTGCGGCAATGAATTCATGGATGTTGGCCGCCTTCGCCGCCCGGATCACGTCGTCGATGGATGCCTTGCGGCAGCCGTAGCGGATGTTCTCGACGATTGTGGTGTTGAACAGGAACGGCTGCTGGCCGACGATCGCGATCTGGGCGAGCAGCGAATCACGGGTGAACTGCCGGATGTCTACCCCGTCGATCTCCACCGTGCCTTTCACTGGGTCGTAGAAGCGCGGAATCAGGTCCAGCAGCGTGCTCTTGCCCGCTCCGCTGGGGCCCACGATCGCAATGATGCTGCCCACCTTCACGTCGAGGTCGATCCCGCGCAGGACCGGCACGCCGTTGTAACCGAACTCGACGTCCCGGAACGCGATCCCCAGCCCGATCTCCTTCAGCGGCTGGGCCTGCGGGTGATCCACGATGTCCGCCTTGATGTCGAAAACCGCAAACAGCCGTTCGGACCCCGGGAGGTACTCCTGGAGGCTGGTGTAGTCCTTCGCGAGCGACTTGACCTTACTGTAGGCGATGCCGATGAAGGCCATGAAAGCGAACATGTCGCCAATGGTGAATTCGAACGTGTTCCTGAACAGCAGGACGTATCCTACCCCGAGGGTGAGCATTGCTCCGCCGAAGCGGGAGAGGAAGCTGGTGAATGCCGTGCTTAGTGCCTTGGCTCGGGTAGCCTTCATTGATTTGCGAAGGACGCCGGCCCCAATCCCACGGAATTCATCCACCTCCTGCTGTTCCATGCGAAATGCCTTCACGGTGCGGATGCCCGTGAGGAGCTGCGTCATGTCTTGCGTAAGGTCCGCCAGCTTCGCGAGCCGGTCGGCCGATGCCTTCCTGATCTTCCCGCGATACTTCAGCGACGGAAGCCAGATGATCGGCATGATGAGCAGCAGGGCCAGTGCGAGGATCGGCTTGAGGATGTAGGTCGCGATGAAGATTGAGATCAGCGCTATCACCGCGATGACCACGTCGAACGTCAGCAGAATCGCCTGATTGGCTGTGGCGATGTCGTTGGTCATGCCGGAAAGGAGCTCGCCGTTGCGCTTGTCGTTGAAGAATGACATCGACAGGCCAAGCATATGCTGGCAGAGGTCGTTGCGCAGGTCGTAGTCGATCTTGTATGCAACGTAGCGGCCGAGATATATCTTGCCGAATTCAGCGACGGCGACAACGATTGCCAAGCCGCAGAGGATTAAGGCGCACTCCTTAAGCTGGGGCCAGTTCTCCTGGCCGAAGGAGCCAAGCCGCAGGGCATCGATGATCGGCTTTGAGAGATAGGCCATGTATGTTTCGGCTGCCTCACACGTGGCACCAACGACCATAACGCCGACCACCAGCCACTTGTGCGGCCACAGATACCGGAAAATACGGTATTCGGAGAGTTTTCGCTTGTGAGGACGGTCTTCCATATGAATCCGTCAGGCAGGTGCCTGGTGAAGTGTTTGCTCGTATACTTGTATCGTCAGTTCGACCATGTTCTTCACGCCAAACCGGTCGAACGCGCGTGCCCGTGCGGCGGCCGCCATCTGGCGGCGGACGGGTTCATCGGCCATGAGACGGCGGATCGCGCCGGCCAGGGCTTCCGGATTTTTCGGCGGAACGAGCAGCCCCGTCTGGCCGTCGGCTACCACTTCGACCAGTCCGCCCACTGACGTCCCGATCACCGGCAGGCCGGCTGCCATGGCCTCGACCACCGCCGTACAGAGGCCCTCGGCGTGCGAAGGCATCGCGAACAGATCGAGATCCGCCAGCACCGCGGGCACGTCAGTCCGGAACCCGGTGAAGATCACCCGATCGCCGATCCCCAGCGACGCGGCCTGCTGTTCGAGCGCCGCCCGGCCTGCCCCCTCGCCCACCAGCACGAAGAACACGTCGGGAAGTTCGCTCGCCAGCAGTGCGGCGGCGTTGATCAGGTCCTGTTGGCCCTTGCCGTGCTCGAGGTGCCCGACGGTGCCGATCAGTCGGGCTGACACCGGCAGGCAGCAGCTCGCGCGCAGCCCGGCAGGGACGGCTCCGGCGAATCGATCGCAGTCCACGCCGCTCGGAACCACCGCGATCCGCTCGCCCGGCACTCCCGCCGCCGTCAGCGTATCCCTAACAGCATACGAAACCGCGATGTAATTGTCAATACCATGGAGGTATTTCAGCCAGCGGTTCACGCGGCCGCGCGGGGGGAAGATGACCCGCCGGGCCACGATGACGCGCGGGCCGGGGGCGAGCACCGATGCGATTCTGCCCAGCCCGTGCGCCCGCGACGTGTGCAGGTGCATGATCGAGAACCCGCCCGACCGGGCGATCCGGGCGATGCGAGCCGCCGCCGCCAGATCCCATTCGCCGTGCATCGGCACCGGGTGAACCGGGATTCCAGCGGCCGCCGCGCGCTGTGCCAGGGGGCTTCCGGGTTGCGCCGCAAGCTCGGCTCGCAATCCGTGCGAGTGCAGCCCCTCCAGCAAATGCAGCACCTGCTGTTCGCCACCGCGCCAGTGGCGCTCGGTATTCACGTGCAGTGATGCCGGCCGCTCGCTCACGGTATGCTCCCCTGCTCGAGCAGTCGCTCGTAGATCCGCTCGACCTGCCCGGCCTGGCGGCGGAGGTCGAACTCCTCGCGTGCGCGATCTCGCGCCGCGGCCGCCATCCGCGCGCGCAGCACAGGATCGTGCAGCTCGATGATGGCCTTCGCCAGGCTCTCAGGCGTGTCGCGGATGATTGTGCCGGTCACGCCGTCGCGCACGATTTCGGGCAACATCCCGCGATCGGCGGTGATCACGGGCAATCCCATCGCCATCGCTTCACGCACCGCGCGGCACGAGCCGTCGCTGCCCGGCACGAGGAACACCTTCGCATCGAGCGCGTGCAGGCAGCCCGCGTAGTCGTCGCCGGTCAGGTAGCCGGGGAACCGTGCGATCCGGTCGATGCCGGCTCGCCGCGCGGGCTGCCTCAGAATGCGGTCGAAGTCGGTGCCGCGCCCGATGATGACGAGCCGGAAATCGGGCAGTGCACGCATCGCGATTACCGAGGCCTCGATCAGCACGCGGAAGCGCCGGTGCAACTGCACGCGGGCAACGATCCCCACCACGTAATCGGCGGCCGTGAGGTTCAGCCGCGAACGCAGGTCGGGCAGCGAACGCTCGGGGTCGAATCGCCGGAGGTCGACCGCCCCTGCAATCACGGTGGAATGCCGCTCGGGTTCGTCGCACCGCTGCATCGCCGCGTCGCGAACGCCCTGCGAACAGAAGATCGCGTGGTCGCAGTGGTTGCGGAGCAGCCACGATTCCCGCAGGTTCCACGCGCTCCACCGGCCGTCGTAGAACGTGCGGACGATCCGCGGGCGCTCCGGCATCGCACGCACTGCCAGCGCCGCGATGAAGTGATCGTTTCGCATGTGGGTGTGAACTATCTGCGGCCGCATCTCGGCCAGCAGGCCGCGCAGCGTACGCACGTCCCGGGCCGCGTGCAGCGGATGCAGATGCTTGTCGAGCAACAGCCCCGGGACCACCGCCAGGCCGCGCTCGGCTGCGTGCTGGTTGATCCGCGGGTTGTCCGGGCAGGCCGGGGCATCCGCCGATGCGAACAGCACGTCGTGCCCGCGCGCCTTCAGCTCGGCCGCCAAGTTCACCGCCGGCTCCGCCGGGCCAGTCCATTTGTAGTTGCTGAACAGGTGCAGTATCTTCATTGATCGGTGCCGGGCGGCGGCTGCTTCGTGATCAGGAACGACGAGCGGCCGAACCCGGTTTCGTGTACAAGGGCGACCGGTTCAGGGCCAGGAATGCCGCGCGCGTCGAGATTGTTCACGCTCGCCCATGCTGCTCGCGCGTGCGAGCGCCGCCCCCAGCCCCGCCATTCCTGCACGATCACGCCCGATACCGGTGCCGCCGTGCCCGCCTGCCGCTCGCGGTACTCCCGAAGGGAGCTGCGAATCTCGTCGATCGCGGCGGATCGCGCCCGGAAGACTTGCAGCCCGCCGATGCACTCCACGGCGAATTTCGAGCTGTTCTTCAGGCAATGCCGAACCCGGCGGCGGAGCGCCTGCTCGTCGTTGCGAGCGGCGCGCCGGCGAACCTGCGTCCATAGCCGCCCGGCCGCCGAATCGCCCAGCCCCGCCTCCTGCGCGTATCGCCGGCACATCTGCTCGAGCTCGTCGTGCGGCACCAGGTCGGTCAGCGATTGCACGATGGGCGCGAGGCAGTCGGCGCGGTCGCCGATGGTCAGCCACAGGGAAAACCGCACCGAGTGGAGGTCGATCACGTGCAGCTCGACCGAGCCGTCGGGCCGCTGCCGCGCCAGCAGGTTGCCCGTGTGAAAGTCGGTGTGCAGGATGCGGTGCCGGTGCATTTGGGCAACAAGCTCCGCGATTCGGTCGAGCACGCTCCGCCGCATGGGCTGGCCCTGCTGGAGCAA
>DATKYA010000185.1:0-2194 GCA_035528775.1 Planctomycetota bacterium
CCAGGGGCGCAGCATCTCCATCGTGTACGCGAAGGGCGACGTCGAGCAGATCATCCCGGCGTTCATCACGTCGGCACTGCCCGGGTGGTTCAGCGTGCTGTTCCTGCTCACGCTGCTGGCCGCTGCAATGAGCACGCTCTCCAGCCAGGTACACGTGGCCGGCACGAGCATCGGCCGTGACGTCTTCCACGTGCGCGGCGACTCCCGCGGCAACGTGTCCGTCGTGAAACTGGGCATGATCATCACGACGATCGTCGCCGTGATCATCAGTTGGCTGGCGGCGCCGAAACCGAACCAGCCCGACAGCCACATGGGGATGGTGATCGCGCGCGCGACGGCGATCTTCTTCGGGATGTGCGCGGCGGCGTTCCTGCCGACGTACATCGGCGGGCTGTATTCGCGCCGCATGACCAAGGCCGCCGCCATCGCGTCGATGATCGCCGGCTTCGTGGTCTACACCTTCTGGGCGTTGCTCGTGCAGGCGCAGACGGCCTCCTCGATCAAGCTCGTGAGCCTGTTCACCGACAAGCCGAGCATCATCCCGGTCGGCAACTGGCCGGTGGTTGATGCCCTGATGATCGCGCTGCCCGTGTCGATCATCGTGGCGATCGTCGTAAGCCTGTTCACCAAGCCGTGCTCCGAGGCGCACCTGCAGAAGTGCTTCGGCAAGGGCAAGCAGAGCTGACGAATCGCCTGCCGGGCGGGGCTCATCGAGCCATTGGCACTCACCCCTTCTCGCTAGTGCGCGAAGGGGTGAGATTGTTTTCGCGCGAGATCCGATAGCGAGCCAGTCCACTTGGTCCATTGGGTCCACTGGGTCCATTCCGTCCACTCCAATGCCAATCCCAATGGACCCAATGGACGAAATGGACTGAATGGACATTGAATCCCCGCCCCACCCCATCACCCCAGCTTTTTTTGCCTTGATTCACCGGTATCTTCGTGGTAATATAGAATATGAGGACAGTGTGCCCGGAATTGGAACATGTGGGAGGTCCCGCGGGTGATAGACAAGGAACTTCTGGATATCCTGGCCTGCCCGGTGTGCAAGACGGCCATCAAGCTCGAAGACGACAGGCTCGTGTGCACGAAGTGCGGCAGGCGGTATCCCATCCGCAACGGGAACATTCCGGTAATGCTCGCTGATGAGGCGGAGCTGCCCGGCCAGGGAAAGCCCTGATCCCGGGAGCACCGAGGGCCCGTTCTCCTACCGCTCGGTTGGGGCGTGCCTCCTGCCATCTTCTTTCAGCACAATACCAGGGCTTCAGCACAGGCGGCGCTCACGTGATAGCAATCATCTCGGACATCCACGGCAACAGGGAAGCATTCAAGAGAGTGCTGGCCGACATCGAGTCAATCAAGCCCAAGATCGAGCGGATCTACTGCCTGGGCGACATCATCGGCTACGGGCCAAATCCGGCAGACTGCCTCGATCTGGCCATCAGGCACTGCAACGTGACGATCCGCGGAAACCACGAGGAGGCCGTGCTCAACGGGCCGGTCGACTTCAACCCGCGAGCTGAAGCCGCCATCGTGTGGACGCAGCAGAAGCTGCAGGAGTCGCCCTCCGAAATCCAGAAGCGAAACAACCGCTACCTCGATGAGTTGAAGGATACGGCCGAGCCGGAAGACGGCGTCTTGCTGGTTCACGGCACGCCGCGCCAGCCGACGCGCGAATACCTGTTTCCCCACGAGATCGGCGATCCCGGCAAGATGAAGGCGATCTTCGAGCTCATCCCCAGATACTGTTTCGTAGGCCACTCGCACATTCCCGGCATCTTCACCGAGAGCGGCGAGTACATCGACCCCAAGGATCTCATGAAGGGGATCTACATGCTCGACGACACGAAGTGCATCATTAACGTCGGGTCGGTCGGGCAGCCGCGCGACAATGATCCCCGGGCAAGCTACTGCACGTTCAACGGCGACTGCGTGATCTTCCGGCGGGTCGACTACGACCGCAGCGGGACAATGCTGAAGATATATTCCGAAACGCTCCCGAAGTCGTTGGGCAACCGACTCGCCCGCGGCAAATAGGGGCACACGGCGTGTGCCCCAAGACGGGCGGACGCCGTCCGCCCCTACCTGGAGGCAAATAGGGGCACACGGCGTGTGCCCCAAGACGGGCGGACGCCGTCCGCCCCTACCTGGAGGCAAGTAGGGGCACACGGTGTGTGCCCCAAGACGGGCGGAC
>DATKYA010000186.1:0-3795 GCA_035528775.1 Planctomycetota bacterium
AGCTGTGGAGCATCCCCAGCGGCGTGGTCTGGGGTGAACCGCGTGACGGCGGCGGAAGCGGCGGGTTCGACGTTGACGACGACGGCGTGCTCTACGCCACCGACGGCAAGGGCGAGATCATCAAGCGCTACGCCCTCGACGGCAAGGCCATGCCCGATCTCAAGCTCCATGTGCCCGCAAACCTCAGGCCCGCCGACCGCGGCTTCCACACGCTGCGAATCGCGGACGGCGAGGCGATCCTCAAACGGGTGCACTCCACCGAGTTCTTCCAGCGCTACGATCTCGCCACCGGCGCCCTCAAGAACGTCGCCGACCTCAACGACGCCGAGAAGACTCCCCCGCCGCTCCGGGTGCTCTTCCTCGGCAACAGCCAGATCTGGACCGGCTGCGGCAACATCCCCGCTATCATCGAGGAGCTGTCCCACACGCAAAAGGACGGTGTCCGCCGCATCGAGGCCAGCGAGGTGGTGCTGCCCGGCGCAGCCCTGAAGGACGTCTGGCAGCAGGCCGAAGGCGTGCACAAGATTCTCAACGGCCAATACGACTGGGTCGTCATCCACGAGAGCGTTTTCCAGCCGAACAAGGAGGAGATGTTCGAGTACACGCGGAAGTTCCACAGCATGGCCATGCTTGGTGGGAAGAAGCTGCTGATCTTCGCCACCGGCGACCTCGAGAACAAGCGGGGCAACCACAAAGTCATGCACGACAATGCCCTGCAAATGGCCCGCGAGCTCCATTGCAGCGTGGCCGGCGGCGGCATGGCGTGGCTCAAGGCATGGGAAACCGATCCCAAGCTCGACCTCCACCACACCGACCGCGCCCATCCGAACGTCAAGGGCTACTACGTCAATGCCTGCGTGATCTACTCGGTGATCACCGGCCTCACGCCGGTCGGGCTCGACCCGTTCACGCTGGCCAAGTCCGAGGCCGAATTCCTGCAGGGCATTGCCTGGGAGCAGGCGCAGGAAGACAGAAGAAATGCAGAATGATGAATGCAGAATAGGAACAGAGCCATGATGGAAGTAAACTCCAAACGCCCGGCCTTCATGCTCTGGCAAAACACCTTGCGCGCCCCCGACATGGCGGCATAATGCCTATCCTCTATCCGCTGGTCGCTGGGCTGCAATCGGTCGACGAACATGCCGACCGTGGAGGAAAAAGATGGCACTGATGACACATAACCTGACGAAACGCGCGCTCCTCGCCGTGCTGGGCACTGTGGCGCTGGGGACCTCGGCCCTCGCCGCCCCCAAGGCGCAGCACCTGCGCTGCGAGCAACTGCAGGCATCGAGGCAGGCGTTAACGGTTTTCAGTTGAGTGTCAAAATCCGTTCCCGGATCGTTTCCCAGCTCAGGGATGAACGAATGGCCGCCGACCACCAGCCGGGTAGGCCAGGCGTTGTTGTGCATGCTCGCGCACATTCTCATTCTCCTTATGAGTCCGGGGGGGGTATCGTATCACTTTCGAGTGCGGAATTCTACTGCATTTGCGGGGGCTTGCCGCCGTGCTTCCTCATTGCGTGCCGTGACGAGCCCTTGCACCATTACCGCTTGATTACGCGCGTGGACATGCTGCAAAAGCATGAGTGTTGCTTGACAACGGAACGATCATCTGCTCCCCTTCGTTGTTCCGGCTCTTCTCGAAATGCCATTTGCGCAGGCAGTGCCAAGCCAATGGCAGGGCGCGGCGGCGGAAGCACAGCGATGCCTTCCGCACCATGTCGATCCAGTCGAGCAGAATCACGTTGAGCCGCGCGTGTCTGACAGCAGCACGTCCGCCGGCGCGACGGTTGCTGTGAATGCGGAAACTCGGCCATTTGCGAGGAATCGGCCGACGCGCTTGATTCGGTACCTGACCTGCGTATAATTGAGCATAGCGCGCGCGAGGGCAGCAAGCCCAACCTGTTTGCTATGCAGCAGATCGATCAGCAGGGCTGGGCCCGCCCCAGGTGGCATAATTCATTGGGCTTTGAGAACAGGGCAAAGATATGAAGCGAAAAATGCTGGTAGCGATGATCGTGTGTGCGGTGGCCGGGCTGTCGGCGGCGTGGGGCGCGGAGGTGAAGATCCTCCTGCCGCTGGATCGAAAGGCCTACCAGACGAACGAGCAGATCGACGTCTCGGTGATCCGCAGCGCCCCTGATGCCCTCGCGGCCGGGAGCCTCGTGCTCACGCTCGCGGGCGACGACGGCAGCAAGTTGGCGTTCACCTTCCCGCTGCCGGCGGTGGCGAAGGCCGCCAACGACGCCCGCGCCACCGAGAACCTGCACCTGAACGGCTGGCTGCTCCGGCCCGGGCACTACAAGATGGACGTCGCCGCTGATGGCGCCTCCGCCTCAGCCGAGATCGACGTGTGCAGCCACATCCGCAAGAGCACCTTCAAAACCGTCCCCTGGAACTGCAGCGCCCGAGAGGCCGAGATTGAAGCGATGGGTGAAGACAGCCTCGGCTACAACGTGCTGTTCCTGAACGGCATGGGCGATTACTCGATCCGCGGCGGCGTCGACTGGATTCAGAACGACATTCAGGGCGGCGGTGCACAGATGGACCTGCGCGGCGAGTGCGATTGGTCCGACCCCTACGTGATTCGCGGCGGAGCGGCTCGCGTTTCCCGCGCGGTCTTTCAGCAGCGCCGACAGCCCAACGTGCTCGGCATCCACCTCTACGATGAGCTGATGCTCGCCAACGCGAAGGACCCGGACGACCCCGACTCGAAGGGCCGCACGCCGCACGCGGTGCCCTCGCAGCTTCGCGCCTGGAAGGCCGCGTTCGGCGAAGACCTGCTCTCATACAAGAAGCTCGACGCGAACAAGCCGGACGACGCCGCACGCTGGGCGCAGTGGGCTCGCTGGAAACTCTCGTTCCTCGAGGCCAACCACAAGCTCAACCGATTCGCGACCGAGTATGTGCGGCCGGACTTCCTGACCACGAACCAGACGCAGTGCTGGTGGATGTATTTCGCGAACGGCAACTACTTCAACGTATCCCGCAGCCTGCCGCTGGTCTGCGGGCACTGCTGGTACGACTTCGGCCCGCCCGACTACTTCGCGCCGACGCAATTCCTCGAGATCGCCCGCGCGCGCGAGCTCGCCAAGCCAAACTGGTTCCTCCCCACGTGGTTCACCTTTGCGTCGCCCACGCGCGTTGAGCACTACCTGGCGTTCATGACGAACATCCAGGGCATGATGACTCCGCCCGACGCGACCGTGCAGCGCCCGAGCTCGCCCAACCCCGGCAGCACCGACCAGACGTCCGCCATCGTTGAAACGAATAAGACGATGTTGCGGCTCGGCACGATCTTCAACACGATGCCTGTCACCCGTCCGCCCGTGGCGATGCTCTATTCGCTCTCGCAGAACATCCACAGGCAGGTGCTCGATCCGAAGTTCAACGGCAACGGCGACAGCCAGTACTACGCGATGATATGGCTCTACGTTGCCGGCAAGATGATCCAGAACCCGTTCTTCACCGTGCTCGATGAAGACGTGATCGACGGCACGCTCGCGGCCCATCACAAGGCCGTGGTGCTGGGCGGAATCGACTACCTCGATCCCGACGTGGTGACCGGGCTCGAGGCGTTCGCCGCCAATGGCGGGCTGGTGCTCACCTCCGCCGATTGCCGCGTGAAGATCAAGGGTGCCACCCCGCTCAAGGCCACGGCGCTCCACCCGGACCAGGCGAAGATCTATGAACTGCTCGCCGAGAGGAAGTACGGCGACATCACGAACATGATGAAGATCTGCGACCTGTTCAGGATGGCCGAGCCGCTGGCAGCGGAGATCAAGGCCAAGCTCGA
>DATKYA010000187.1:0-4692 GCA_035528775.1 Planctomycetota bacterium
AACCTGGGCCTGCGCATCCTGATCGATGAATCGCGCAAGCAGATCCGCCCCGACGGCGGCTATTTCGAGCAGGCCACGTACTACCACCGCTACACGCTCGACTTCTACCAGCACCTGCTGATCCTGTGCGGGCTGAACGGGGTCGAACTGCCGGCGGAGCTTCGGGCGCGGGTTGAGAAGCTGGCGGAGTTTGCCCTCCACGCGATGCGGCCTGACGGCACGCTGCCGATGATCGGCGACGCCGACGGCGGTAAGGCGCTGCAACTCGAGCGGTGCGACGTGAACGACGTGCGCCCCGCGCTGTCGACGGCGGCGATCCTGTTCAACCGGGGCGATTTCGCGTTCGCCGCGCAAACCCTGCGCGAGGAAACCGCGTGGCTGCTCGGGGCGGATGCGGCCGAGCGGTTCGCCGCGATCAAGCCGGCCAAGCCGGAGAAGACGTCGGTGCATTTCCCCGATACCGGCTGGTTCTTTCTCCGAAGCGGCTGGGGCAATGATGCTAACTATCTGTATTTCGACGCCGGCCCGCAGGGGATGGGCCCCAGCGGCCACGGCCACGCCGACATGCTCGGCATCGAGATCGTGTGTGGCGGCAGGCCCGTGATCGTCGATCCCGGCACGTATCTGTATGCGTCATCGCCGGCGTGGCGCGATTACTTCCGCGGCACGGCCGCGCACAACACCGCCACCGTGGACGGCGAGGACCAGGCGGTTCGCGTGGACACCTTCAAGTGGACGCGCCTGCCCAAACCGGTGCTGCGGGCGGTTCACCTGGGCGATGATCTCGATTTCATCGACGCCGAGCACGACGGCTACACGCGGCTGCAAGACTCCATCGTGCACCGCCGCCGCGTGCTGTTTGCCAGGCCGGAATACTGGCTCGTGATCGACAGCTTCAGGATGACCGGCAACGCGAGCCATGCGTTCGAGATCGCCTTCCATCTCGACAGCCTGAACGCGGTGCTCGACCCGGACACGCTGGCCGTGCAGACGAACGATGCCGGCCGGCCGAATTGCGTGATCGTGCCGGCGGCGCTCGCGGAGATAGAAACGATTCTGAGGCAAACGCCGGGCAGCCCGGGCAAGAAGGCGTTTGCCGGAGATTTGATGGCCGAGTTGCTGTCGCCGGGCGAGCGGCCGCCGTGCGGATGGATTTCGCACAACTATGGAGCCAAATCGCCCTGCACCACGGTGCGGTATCGCGGGTGGGCGGCATCAGATACTCATGTTGCATTCGTCATTTATCCATTGCGGGCGGGCGCAACACAGGCCGTTTCGGCAATGCAGAGCCGAGCGACGGCGCAGCAGGATCACGGCTCCGCGGTCGAGAAGCTCTACGTGAGCGTCAGCACCGGTCGCGCGCGCGACTGCTTCACGCTGGCGCACAAGACTGGCCGCATGGTGCATATCCCGAAGGACGGCAGCGTGGCCGTGAGCGGGGAATCCACGATCGGCTGGACGCGCACCGACCCGGCCGGAAACGAGCTGTTCAGCCGCGAGGTCCACCTCGTAAACTGACAACACAAACTGGTAACTGCGAACTGGTAACTACGAACTGGTGACTACCAACTTATGTGCGGCATCTGCGGATTCGTAACAACCGATAAGGCCCTCGCCCTGCCGGAGGAAATCCTGCGGCGGATGTGCGACGTGATGGCGCACCGCGGGCCGGATGATTCGGGCGTCTATCTCGACGGCCTCGCGGGCCTGGGCCACCGCCGGCTCAGCATCATCGACCTGTCCGGCGGCCACCAGCCGATGGCCAACGAGGACAAGTCGGTCTGGATCGCCTACAACGGCGAGGTTTACAACCACACCGACCTCCGCCCCTCGCTCGAAGCCAAGGGCCACCGCTACGCAAGCCGCAGCGACACCGAGGCGCTCATCCACCTGTACGAGGAGGAAGGACCGGAGATGGTGCACCGGCTGCGCGGGATGTTTGCGTTTGCCATCTGGGACGCGCCCCGGCGGCGGCTGCTGCTCGTGCGCGACCGGCTGGGCATCAAGCCCCTCTACTGGGCGCAAGCCGGCGGCAGGCTCGTGTTCGCGTCCGAGATCAAGTCGATCCTCGAATCCGGCCTCATCGCCCCCGAGCTGAACTACGACGCCCTGCCGGAGTTCTTCGCGTTCGGCTACAACGTGGGCGCCACCACGCTCTACCGCGGCATCCACAAGCTCCCGCCCGGCCACCGCATGATCTGGGAAAACGGCACATCCCGGATCGAGCAGTACTGGGACATCCAGTATCCGCCGGAACCGGCGAAGATATCGGAGGCCGACGCGATCGAGCGATTCACCGAGATCTTCTTCCACTGCGTGAAGCTGCGGCTGATGAGCGACGTGCCGCTCGGGGTGTTCCTGAGCGGCGGGATCGATTCGAGCGCCATCGCCGCCGTCATGGCCAAGCTGAATTCCGAGCCGATCAAGACGTTCTCGGTCGGGTTCGCCGAGCGCGAGTACTGCGAGTTCGACTACGCCCGCGAGCTCGCCCGCTCCATCGGAGCCGAGCACCATGAGGTCGTGCTGGAGCCGCAGAACTTCTTCGACAACCTCCCCCGGCTGATCTGGCACGAAGACGAGCCGATCCGGTGGCCGTCGAGCATCCCGCTGTACTTCGTATCGAAGCTCGCCCGCGAGAACGTGAAGGTGGTGCTCACCGGCGAAGGAAGCGACGAGCTGCTGGGCGGCTACCAGAAGTACTGGGCGAGCACACAGAACTACGCCTTCGCGCGCACCGTGGGCCTGGCCATTCCGCAGGCGCTGCGCAAGCGGGTGCTGGGCCGCGCCGTGTGGCACCTGCCGATCCCCATGAAGGGCCGCAAGCTGCTGTGGCACAGCTTCCTCTGCCGCACGAACGACCCGGAGGACCTGATCTACGACAACTTCTACGGCGTGTTCAACAAGGACCTGCAGGACCGGTTGTTTGCGCCGGTCGTGCGCGGCAAGCTCGACTCGCTGGACCCGTGGCGGCCCACGATGAGCTATTTCCGCGGCAACTCCGCCACGTCGCTGCTCGACCGCATGCTCTACACCGACACCCGCACCTATCTCGTTGAGCTGCTGATGAAGCAGGACCAGATGAGCATGGCCACGTCGATCGAGAGCCGTGTGCCGTTTTTGGATCACGAGCTGGTGGAATTCTGCGCGACGCTGCCGCCTGACCTGAAGCTGCGGGGCAAGACCGGCAAGTACCTCCTGCGCAAGGCCATGGGCAGCATGCTGCCGCAGTCGATCCTGACCAGAAAGAAGATGGGCTTCCCCGTTCCGCTGCGGCTGTGGTTTGCCGACCAGTTCAACACGATGGCCCGCGAGCTGCTGACCGACCCCGGGGCGCGGTCGCGCGGGATCTTCGACGACAGGGAGATCCACCGCATCCTCGACGAGCACCTAAGCGGCCGCCGCGACTGGAACGACCAGATCTGGATCCTGATGAACATGGAGCTGTGGTTGAAGCAATTCAAGGTTGGTCTATGAGTAGGGGCGTGCGACCGTGCCGGTCGCCAGCGTCCGCCCTGGGGCACACCAATGGCATGACGTTAGTTCGTAGGGGCGGACGGCGTCCGCCCTGGGGCACACGCCGTGTGCCCCTACATGCTGAGTTCACAAGATGAAATTCCTCGTCCACATGGCGCAACTTCTGTATCCGGCCGACACCGGCGGCAAAATCCGGTCGTCGAAGCTGTTTGAGAAGCTGGCACAGCAGCACGACGTCACCATCGTGGGGCTGGTGCGGCCGGAGGACGCGCAGGCGGATCTCGATCGGATGCTGGCATGCTGCCGGCGGTTCATCCCGGTGGTGCGGCCGATCGCGCGGCGCTACACGCCCCGCTTCTATTGGGAGCTGGCGGCCAACCTCTGCTCGCGCCAGCCCTACATGGTGCAGCGCCACACCAACCGCGAAGCCACCCGGAAGATGCAGGAACTGCTGCGAACCGAACCGTTCGACGTGCTGATGTGCGATTTCCTCCAGCCCAACTTGAACTTGATTCCCCTCGCCTTCCATCCGAAAATATTGTTTGAGCACAACGTAGAATCGATGGTTCTGAAACGGTACCACGAGACCGCCCGCAACCCGGCGGTGAAGGCGTATTTCCGCCTTCAGTGGCGGCGGCTGTTTCGCGCCGAGAAGCGAGCCGCGCTGCACTACGACCGCTGCATCGAGGTATCCGAAAAGGACTGCCGCACGATGCAGGAGCTGTATGGCGTCACCAATACGTCTGCCATCCCCACCGGAGTGGACGTCGATTTCTACCGGCCGGCCGATCCGGCCGCCGAGGGCAACGATCTCGTGTTCACCGCATCGATGGACTGGCTGCCGAACGAGGACGGCGTGCGGTTTTTCGTGGAGCAGGTGCTGCCGCAGATCAGGCGGGAGGTGCCGGACGTCAGGTTCTGGGCGGTGGGCCGGAATCCCTCGCCCGCCTTGCAGCGATTCGCCGCCGAGCATGAGGGGATCGAGCTGACCGGCACCGTCGACGACGTGCGGCCCTACATCGAGCGGGCTGCCGTCTACGTGGTGCCGTTGCGCGTGGGCGGCGGCACGCGGATGAAAATCTTCGAAGCAATGGCGATGAACAAGGCTGTGGTGTCCACCACTATCGGCGCCGAGGGCCTGCCCGTGATCGACGGCGAGAACATCGTGCTGGCCGACGACCCCGGGCAATTCGCCGGGAAAGTTGTGAGCCTGCTGCG
>DATKYA010000188.1:0-4183 GCA_035528775.1 Planctomycetota bacterium
TCGAGCTTGCCCAAGTACCGCTCCACATCGCCCAAGCTCCTGATGGCGTTTGCCAGGCCGAGGTTGTCCCGCTCCTGCCGGTGAAGTTCCATCGCCTGGCGGAAGTGTTCGGCGGCCTCGTCGAGCTTGCCCAGAGGCAGCTCCAGATCGCCGAGGTATGCCAGAGTGCGAGCCGAATGGACCCTCAGCCCACCCTTCTGCTGGATGGGCAAAAGCCTCCGCAGGATCTCCTCCCCAAGTAGAATCCGCCATTGATAGAAATACAGCAGGTTGAAGCTCAATTCCGAAAGCTTCGCAGGCCACGGGCCGCCTAGATCGCAGGCGAAGAGCATGAAAGAATGGAGATTGAGAAACTCAGCAAGAAGCCCATCAAGCGTCTCAGTATGCCGCTCGTCAAAGTGGTGATCTCTAGCCTCTTGGGCGAGATGCTGGAAATAGGGGAATGCGAACCCTGCCAAAGACTGCGTGTCCAGGGCCTCACCCCTTGCTGCTCTCCGCAGGATGAACTGCCGGAGGGGCGCGAGCATCCGCAGCGTGCCCTGTTCGTCAGGCTTGACGATGTTCAGGCGAACGAGGGCCGCCCGCGCGGCGTTGGCGGTCTTCAGATCATTGGCGAAGATGAAGTTCCAGGCTGAAGTCGACATCCCGTCGGGGAACAGGGCAATGGTGCCCCAAGCGCGGAGTGCACCCGACGACTCTCGAAGGGCCGCCTTGGCCGATCGCGAGAACGATGCCTCGAGGCTTAACCTGTCGGCCAAACCGGGTATGCTCGCCACCTCCATCGCGTCTTGCTTCCAATCCTTTCGAAGCTCCGCCAACGAGCCGTGCTGGTAGCCCTGCGCTGCCACGAGAACGATGGAAAGCGCATGACAATCCAAGTCCTGCCGGATGAATTCCCGGAGTTCATCCGAGTCGGCGATTTCGGCCGCCCCGCCTCGCCGCCATTCCTGGCGGAAAAGCCCCACGGCCGCTTCGATGCCGAGGCGCTCGATCGGGATGTTGGTGGCGATGCCGGCACAGATCTGTCGACACGATGCGAGTACACGCACGCCCGGTATCTGCGGAAACTGGCATATGAGAGAAAGGGCGTCCCTGTCGGCGATCACGTCCTCAAGGTTGTCGAGGTACACGAGGCAGGGAGCAGCACCCATCGCCTGCAGAACGGCTTCGCGTCCGCCGGCCTGGTTCACTTCAAACGCCTCGGCGAGTCGCGCGAGTAGCCCGGCCAGGTCTCGTGCCTCGGCAAGCTCAACATAGTACACACGTTGCCCGGGATCGCTCTCGATGTGGCGCCTCAGCGCCTCCTTGCAGACCTCCGTCTTGCCGATCCCGGGCGCGCCCTCGACATTCAGGATTCCCGGCGCGGGCGTCACGATTCCCATACCATCCGCCGAAGCGAGAAACGCCACCACGCGCCTCGCCTCATCCTCATGGCCCAGGAAGCCCGTCCTGTGGCTCAACAGCGGATCGTTCGGCCCGAGCAGCGGGCGGTTCGTGGAGCGAAGGATACGTTTTGGCCGCAGGTACGGCGGGATCTGATCCGAGAGATAAACCAGCAGCGGCTCGATCAGGTCGTGCCTGCCCGCGGAATACCATATCGGGCGGATGCCGTGGTAGGAGATGTGGCGGGCCTTTTCATTGAACTCATCGTCGGATGCCGGCTTCTCGACGACCGCATAGTGGGCCACGCCTTCCTTGGCAAGCTTCTTGAGGATTGTGATCGTACGGTCCTTGTTCAGGCTGCATCCGAGAAACAAGACCGGACGGCTCTCGAGCATGAGCTGGAGCAGGCGCGGCAGGGGATGGTCAAGGTTGATCGCGTCGGGGTCGCTGCTTCCGTAGTGCTGGTCGTATTCGGACTTCGTCAGGACGCGGTCCGACGGGTAGTCAACGTCGCCGTGGATCTTCAGGAGGAAATGGCTGTGCTGGTGGAATGCTGCAACTGCCTGCTGCGTCCTGGCGCCCCAAACCACCCTTTGGAACGGGAAGTGCGGCTTGAAGGCGTTCTCGAGCACGCGCTCGAAGTTCGTGGTGATAACCGGGCCGGCAAACATCCGCGGCAGTACGGCGGCCGCGCCTGTGACCCTATCGGGGAGCCTGTGGTCGCCGAACGTATCGGAGAACTCATCATCGAACAAGCGAAGGCCGAGAGCTTCCATCAACTCCTCGGCCACCTCCTCGTAGTGCCCCGCGTCCAGAAGCTCCTGCACGCGCGCTTCCTTGTTCCGCTTGCAGGCGAGTCCGAGGAGGAAGGAAGTCCAGCCCGGAAAACCTGCGGGAATGCTCAGCCCCGCGCCGACGAACGGAATCACACCGATAGGGTTCTGCAATTGGTCCACGAGCAATTGCAGATTCCGTTCGTTGTCCTCAATCGGCTTCAGGATCTCAAGCGCGTCCTTTGGGGAGATCATCCTCAGCGTCCTGATGCTGCTTCCAAGAGGGCGAACACAAAGGTTCGCCCCTACGTGCCTAAACCGGTACGTGCCTGTATCGTGGAATTGTACCTGACGGAGGGAGTGCAGTCAAGCAAAAAGGAGGAGCGAAAAAAAGGGAGGGGCGAATGAGCGGATCAAAGCGTATGAACGAAGAATGAGGAACGGGGCTGACCGCGAAGCCTTCCCCTCTTCATTTCTTCCTCAGCATCTCAAACACCTCTTCCAGCGCCTGCGGGATCACCTTCGTATCCGCCAGGACGGGCATGAAGTTGGTGTCGCCTTCCCATCGGGGCACGATGTGGAAATGAAGGTGGCCGGGCAGGCCGGCGCCGGAGGTCTTGCCGATGTTCACGCCGATGTTGAACCCGTCGGGCCGCATGGCCTCTCGGAGGCGGTTCTGCATCTCGCCCAGGGTGCACATGATCTCGGCGGATTCATCCTTGGTGAGATCGCAGAAATCCGCCTTGTGTGCATACGGGGCCACCAGCAAGTGGCCGTTGTTGTAGGGGTAACGGTTCAGCAGGCAGAAGCACAGCTCCGCGCGGTAGATCACGAGGTTGGATTCATCGTCGCGGGACGCCCCGGCGTTGCACAGGAAGCAGCCCTCGTCTTTCTTCGCGTTCAAGATGTATCCCATCCTCCATGGTGCCCAGAGTTGGTGTGGCATGTTTTTTGGAGAGTTGTCGGTTAGGAGTTAAGAGTTACAAGTCAAAGGTGAAGAAGCCGTCATCCCGTCATCCGTTCATCCCATTTCAATGATCTCGCCGGAGACTTCGCCGTTTTCCACTGTGAGGATGCCAAACGTCCCCGGCCCGCCTTTGCGGCTGGCGCGGGGGCTGCCGGGGTTGAACAGCAGCACGCCGCCGACTTCGTCGTTACGCGGCTCGTGTGAATGGCCGTAAACCAGCACGCGGATGCGGTCGCCATCGAACACCGGCAGGAGCCGCTCGCCGAGCTGTTGCGGCGGGCCGCTGCCGTGGATGATGCCGATGCGGACGCCCTCGACCTCCTCGATGCGTTTGGCGGGGATGCGGGCACGCACCCCCGGCGAATCCATATTGCCCGCCACCGCCCGCACTTCGGCGATCGACGAGAGCACGTCGATCACGCTGGGGTCCACCAGGTCGCCCGCGTGCAGGATAAGCCCCACGCGCCGGGCGCGGAAGGTGCGCAGCACCTCCGCCGGCAGGTCGTCCGCCGGCAAGCTAACGTGCGTATCCGACAGAACACCGATGTTCATCCGTAGCATCCGGTTGCGGTGGCTAATCCGAGAACTTCCCCTTCGGGTCGATCGGTTCGCCGTCCTTGTAGATGCGAAAGTGGAGCACGGTCTTGCGTTCCGGTCCGGCGTCGGCGAGGGTGCCGATCACCTGCCCCTGCTTCACGCGATCGCCCGCGGCGACGGCGGCCTTGTCGATGTGTGCGTAGACGGTCTTCTCGCCCTCGCCATGGTCGATGATGATCAGGCGGCCCCACACGCCCACGGCTGTCACCTCGCGGACGACCCCCGACTTCGCCGCCCGTACGTCCATTCCCGGCACGCCGCTGATGTCGATTCCGTAGTTGGTGCCAACCGCCGACTTGTCGCCGAAGCCCTTGACGATGGTGCCCACGATGGGGTGCACGAACCGGAATTCGGGCTTCGGGGGCATTTCGGGCTTTTCCGGGGCCGGGGCCGCCGGCTGGTCATCCGTTTTCTTCACCAGCTCGATATTCTCGCTCCTGGACTCCTTGGCGCCCGGGATGAA
>DATKYA010000189.1:0-6410 GCA_035528775.1 Planctomycetota bacterium
CATTTCACTGCCGCTTGCGGGCCGGGGTCCGCCTCCAGCAGTCGAGCAAGCCCCCAGAATTGCGGGTAGAGTTGCGCCTCAGTCGGCATGTCGGTGGTGGTATTGGGCTGCGATCCACCGCTTTGCCACCAGGCCACCTCGACATTGGCCGTGCCGGCGGGGTCGGAGAAGACTAATTGCAGGTCGAAGGGGAATTCCAGGCCAGGGCTGGGGGTATTGCCGAGCAGGCTCCACGGGATGCGCGCCTCGACGCGGTAGCCGTCCGGGGTATTCGCAAAGGCCACGCTTACCTCGGGCGCCACCGCCACATAGTCCAGCGTGACGCCCCGCTCCGCCGTCACGGCATACCGATAGGGCCGCTTTGCGGTGGCCGCCGGTCGTTGCAGGAGCGCAACCGGTTTGCCCGCCACATCCGCGAGGAATACTCGTTGGGCCGTGCCGCCCGCCGCCGTTGGTCCGAAGCAGAGCCCTATCGTGTCCCCGCGCTTGAAGACTTCTTCCGGAATAGTCGCCGAGTTCTTCCGCGGGCTGGCGTCGGTCACGTCAGCCAGCACATAGAACGCCTGCGCGTCCCAGGCAAGTTTGAAGGTGCCGACGATGCCTTGCGGCGTCATGACCGGATGGGTGGCCGTGATCGCCGCCCACTCTTTCCCATTACCATCGACGCGGATGGGCGCCGGCGCCTTCACCGCGGCGGCCACACTGTCCGCCGCGCGAACGGAGGCCGCGAGGCTCAAGAACAGCAGAACCCATACACACCGAGAAAGACTCAAATAGCGCATGAATGATTCTCCTGAGTCGGAACTACCCATAATGCCTGCCCCGGACACTTCGTCTCAGGCGGCTCCACCGCGAGAACACCTCGCGCTGGTACTGATTGTACGCCATGAAACGACAGATGTCAAGGAAAACTGGAAAACTTCGGGAGAACAGCCATGAGAAATAGCAGCGGCCCGTCCCCTGCCGGTGCCTGGCGGGTGACCGGGGACCGATGGGCGCAGCATATCCGGCTCGCCATCAGCGGTTCGTGGTCACCTCGCTGCCCGCCGACGAGTACGACGCTCGCAGCCTCTACGAGGACGTCTACTGTGGCCGCGGCGAGATGGAGAACCGCATCAAGGAGCAGCAATTGTGCCTGTTCGCCGACCGCACCAGCACGGCCACGATACGAGGCAACCAGATCAGGCTGTGGTTCTCCTCGATGGCATATGTGCTTGTGTCGGCCCTGCGGCGGCTCGGGCTTGCCGGCACGCAGCTCGCCCACGCCCGCTGCGACACGATCCGGCTGAAGCTGCTGAAGATCGGCGCCGCGGTGAAGGTTACCGTCCGGCACGTCTGGATATCAATCAGCAGCAGCTTTCCGCTGCACGAGCTGTTCCGGCAGGTGCTTGCGCGGCTGCAGGCGATGCCGCTGCGTTGCTGACGAGGTGAGAAATCAGGGTCAGCCGCAGCCCCCGGAATATGGGGGTAAGGGGGGTAGTGTGTCTATCCGATGGCAAGATACCTGCCATAACCGCGTCTAATAGGTATTCTACCCGTCCGAAGCATTTTTCGGACACTGTGAGAAATCCGGGCTAACAAAGCACTGTCACAAGCTGCCAACTGGCTGTGGCTTTCGGTTGCAGGTCAGCCGTTGGGGGAGGTTGCGGCTTTCACTTCTTGCAGCCAACATTCGTCCACGGAGGAGGACAGTATGTGTACTTGTGCGGGCAAACGGTTGAGATCGGCACCGCCGGGCACTTCGTCTCGATCGTCGGGCAGTAGGTCGGAACGGCGTTCTCCGGGAGAGGACACTTCGTGTGCAGCACCGGGCACTGTGTCTGTGCCTCGGGGCATTTGCGGGCACTCCGTGTTAACGGCCGGACACACGGTCTCCACCGTCGCATCACGCGGGCGAGCGTGACGCAGATCATGGGGCTACTGAGGTCGGCAGCGGAGATGAGGAAGCGTACGCTCGGCCAGCTGAGGAGGCCAGAGGCCCAGCCAGTCAGCGAGAGGTCACTGTGCTCAATAGGAGATGCTGCTGACCAAGTGAGGGCGCCGCACCGGCGAACGGGACGCGGGACTGTGGGAGTACAGATCGGCATCTGATCCTTGGACCAGGCGTGCACAGGACAGCCTTGATGCCCGACTTCTCAGCCAAGCTGCATGAAGCCGTGGACCCAGTCGAACGTCCACTCGCCGTCGCCGCGCTCCATACGGCTCCAGGCAAATTCGAGGATTCGAACGACACCGATGCGGTTGGCCTTCATCAGCCTGAGGTCTTCCGGCCAAGGCGTGTCTTGCCAATCCTCTGGATAGTAAGCAACCGCGATGTGCTTCAGCATTGCGCACCGTTTCGCTACTTGAAGATCAACTCGCCCCAGTTGCGCGGCTCCATCTGGAGCTCGAAAACGGCGTCGTCCACGATGCCGGTATGCTGATTGCTCCAGAAGGTTCGCAGGCGTGTGCGCTGACCGGCGGGGTCGCCATGGGTGACACCGAAGTCGCCCCGTAGCGTCTGCCCTTCGGCTGACTTGAGGCCCAGCGTCTCGAGCGGAATTGCAGCCTGCACGATGTAGTACCTGCGGTCGGGGTCGATCTTGACGTTGATGGCAGCGGGGATGACGTCGACGTATTCCATCACGTAGTTCTTGACGACTCCAGAGTTGAATGCCATCGGCTTCTTGGGGTCGGCGACCTTGCGGAAGATGACGGCTGTCGCTTTGCCTTTCAGGTTGCCAATGGAAATGCGGAGGTCGCCGGCAACGGCTTCGGCGCGCTTGGGATCGGCGGCGGGATCGGTCGCGAGCTGGAAGTCTACGGTATCGCCGCCCAGATAGAGCTGAGCGGGCTCACCGGCGCTGTTGGTCCATGGGGAGGAGTCTTGCACGTCCCAGCCGAGGTAGAGATTGCGGTCGTCCCAGGCGGCGACGCAGCGGACGCCGGCGTCGTCCTGCTTCCTGAACCTGATGGCCTCGCAGCCCTTGAAGTCATTGAGGTCGCCGGTGAACTCGGGCGTGAGCCTGGGCAGTGTGATGCGCGGCATGCCGACAGCATCCTGGAGGTAGCTTTCGCGAATGGCGGCGGCGGCGCGTACGTCCGCCTCCGTAATAGAGACTTTGCCGCCAGGAATGGCGACAATGGTGTCGAGCCCCACGACCTCAACGTTCCATAAGCCTACCTTCCCCGCCTGAACATAGAGCTTGCCCTCGGCTCCTTGCGTCATCGAGCCTCCGAAGTCCTCGCCACCGAGGCCGCAGGGTGTGTTGTCCATGATGGCGCCCGGCACGGCCTGTTCGGGCCAGCTCACCTTCATCTGGTCGCCCTGGAAGAGGCGGGAGAGGTAGAAGCCCCCAGCCGTGAGGATGTGCCACTCGCCCACGTTGCTGTTGATCGCCCAGATGTGTCCGGCGGGAGCGGGCAGCATGGCGCTGCCGATGGGGCTGAATGCGCCGCGCAGCAGGCCCGGCTGCGCCGCGGGCGCCGAGTGCGAACCGTGCACACCGGAGAAGGTGTTGGGGTAGGTCCACAGCAATTTCCCGGTGGCCACGTCGTAGCACTTGAAGAGCTTCTCGTCGAAGGCGAGCATCAGGCGGCTATCGAGCGAGGGCACGCCGGCATCGGGCAGGTCGCGGGCGTTGTCGAGGTCGTAGACGGGTGCGCCGCACGCGCTGAAGCCTTTCACTTTCAGTTCGGCACCGGCCGTGAGAGTGAGGTCGCTGTTCATATTCACGGCCAAGCCGATGTAGCCGCCCAGCCTGAGCTTGCGGGGGAGCTTGGCGATTTCATCGGGCTGTTCGGCGGCGTCGCCGTTGGCGTCGGCCCAGAACCAGGTGGCGTCTTCCTTGTCGTCGGCGACCGCAGCGGTCGCACGGATCGCGGACCGGAGCTGGTAGCGGCCGGGTTCGAGCCGCTCGAAGATCTTGATGCCGCCGGACCGCGTGTTGGCGGCGAGGAAGAGCTTTCCGCCTGCCGGGCAGAACAGGGCGAAACTGATCAGCTCGCGTGCGAACACGCCGGTGCAGTGATCGCGGCCGGTGGCGGGATCGAGTTGCCATTCGCAGCCTTCGCCGACCATCACGTTGGGGTCGAGCGGGTTGATCGCTCCGCCGCTGGCGCCGTAGTGGGTGGGGCCGAAGAACTCGCGCAGCAGCGTGCCGCGTGCGGGATCCCACACGCTGATGCGCTTGGGGTGCTCGTCGGCCTCGGCGATCCAGAGCTTGCCGGCGGAGTCGACGGCAAGATCGGAGACCGCGAACAGACCGTCCGGGACCCACGGGCCCAGCAGGGGCCTGCCGCCCTTCCTGCCGATCTCGGCTATGGGCCGGCCATCGGCATCGAACACCTTCACCTGGTGGTCTGGCTCGCGCACACCCACGTAGATGCGGCCGTCGCGGCCTGTGGCGACTGCGGCGGCGTTAGTCAGCCCGGTGATGAGCTGGCGCGTCTCGCCCGTCTGCGGGTTCAGCGACTGCACTGCTGTGCCGCCCGAGATCACGTAGGCCAGTGTATCGCTGAGGACGCGGATCGCTCCGGGAGAACCGGCGGGAATCGTTTTCACCAGCTTGCCCGTCTTAACGTCGACGACGCCGACAAAGTCGGTGCGTGCCTTGACGATGAGGTCGCGATAGGCGGCCTCGAGCTTGGGGCGCGGCAGCGCGCTCAAGATGCGGCAGACGACGTCGCGCGTGTCGTCGAACGAGAACGCTTCGCCGGCCAGCCAGCGCTCTTGTCTCGACTGCACAGCCTTGGCGATACGATCACGGAAGAACGGTTCGACCTTCTCCCACACTGTCTTACCGAGGCTTGCCGCAGGTGCCTCGCCTTCCGCCTTGATCTTCCCAAGGAGGGCGAACCAGTCCTTCGCGTGCGTCTTGAGGAATACGGGGTTGCTGCAACTGAGGTAAGCGAGGCCGTTGCGGACGTCGAAGCCAGTGGCTCGGTCCGGCATGCCGGGGTCATCGGTGCCCCAGAGCGCCTTGATTGAGACGCTTGTCGTGTCGCTGCCTGCCCACGGGAGGAAATCGCCGTTTTTGGCGTCGACGCAGTAGATGGAGTTGTCCATCGGGAAGATGGCATAGACGACGCCGGCATCAACCGCAACGAATTGTGCTCCGCCCCATCCTCCGCGTTGGACGCGCCAGCGGACGTTGCCGTCCAGATCGCAGCCAACAAGCCCTTTGCCGGCCTCGGCAGTCATCCACCCGAGGAAAACGCCGTCGCCTTCGGCAGCGCAGCAGACGGGCGGCCCCATGTCGCCCCCCCAGTTCGTTGTGGGCGAGCTGTCCCACGGCGCGCTCCCTGCGTTGCAGGCCCAGCCTCGCAGGCGCAGGCCGATGCCGCGGTGCATGATGGCGGCCCACGTGTAGTCGCCGGCTGGCACCGGCTGGCCTGGTGTGCGCCACTGCGGCGTGGTGAGGCCGTCCCACTTCACGGCGTGCTTGCCCTGCGCATAGAACGCACCGGTGAGCAGTTGCCTCGCCACGACGCCGTCCTTGTCGAGGATATTCAGCGACGCGTAGCCGTCTGCCGGCATGTCGAACTCGATACTCTTCAACTCGCGGATGTCGGCATTAGCCTCCTTCACGAGCCCCGTCCAGTCGACGACGGGCAGACTCTTATCGATGCGAACGAGAAACTCGCGGGCATCGGCGAGCCTTACCGATCGGGGCTTCTGGTTGCCTTTGGACTCTAGCACAGCCTTGCCCCATATGTTGTTCGCCGTGAAGGTGAACTCACGGTCGAGCCGGACGCCGGGCATGAATACGTCCTTCACCGAGAGCCTGCCTTTGTTGCCGACGGTGAAATTGGGCTCGATTGTCATGATGAAGTGTTCGCCCGGCTTGGGTGCCGGCTTGCCTTCGGCAACAAGGAGCTGCCAAGGGATGGCGATCTCCTGCGTATAGCCCTTGGCGTCGGGGTTGACGCGGAAGGCTTGCTGTGCGCCTTTCGTCTTCGCGTTGCTCAACCTCCCTTCGTTGAACCCCTTGCCGTAGTCGACCTGGAGGACGTCGAGCTGGTCGCGCCCGCGCCAGCAGTTCCAGTGGGAGGTGCGCTCGGCAGGTGTGCCGGGCGCGGTGATCATCCTGACCTGGAGGCAATCGCCCTGGAACCCGGGGTCGGCGATGGTCTGGCCGGGATTATTCAGCGGGGTGTCGTCGTTCCAGCGGGCGAGCAGGTAGAGGTTGTCCGGGTCGTGCATGGCGTGCATCCAGAGCGAGTAGTTGTCGCGCTGGGTTTCCACGTCGCGGCAGGCGAAGACGCCGCCGCTGAGGTCCCACTCGGCGAACGATCCGTCGATCGTTACCTTGCCGGGGGCTGGCATGACGAGTATGCCATGGTTTTCGGTTTCGGTGGCGCGGGCGGCCGCCACGATGAGCATCAGCAGCAGGAGCGATGAGGTGAGTGTACGCATGCGGATCCTTTTG
>DATKYA010000190.1:0-18104 GCA_035528775.1 Planctomycetota bacterium
CAACACGAGCTGTCGTGCGTTGGCGTTTCCGGGATCGTCGGACAGCACGGTGTTGGCGGCCTGCTCGGCGCCGGTGAAATCGGATTGCGCCAGCCGGCACCGCCCCAGCCAGATCAGCCCCTCGCGATCGTGGGGAACCAGTTTCAGTACGGTTTCGAATTCGTCCTTCGCAGAGGCGAGCCTGCCCATCTTCCAGTGGCAGATGCCCAACGCAAGGTGCGCATGGTGGAGGTGCGGCAGGTCGCGAGCGGCTTGTGCCAGGTGCTCGTACGCGGCGGGAGCGTCGTCCCGCGCGAGAAACAGCGATCCCCTGACGTAGCGGGCGTAGGGCGTTATTGAGTCCGCCTGGGAAAGCTTCGCGAGTTCGGATTCCGCGTCGTCGAGCTTGGCGTCGATGATGAGCGCCTCGGCGAGGATGAGCCGCAGCTTCTCCGCCTTGGGTATTGCCGCCAGGGAGTCGCGGAGAAACGGAACCGCGTCGGACACACGGCCGGACGCAATGAGGCGTTGCGCCAGGCGCACGCGATGCGACGCGTCCTCCGGTTCGATCTGCACCAGGCTCCGCAGTGCCTGGAGGCACTGGTGAGTCTTGCGCACACGAGCATAGACATCGGCTGCTGCCGCGAAGACGTCTGCCTTGTGCCGGCCTTCGAGCGTATCGGCGCCGGCGAGGGCGGCGGCGATCAGTTGTTCGGCAGCGGCAGTGCCGTGCCACATGAGCTTGAGCGACGCCAGTGCGGCGAGAAGCCGGGGGTTATCGGGGAATTGTGCCAGCCCCTGCAGCAGGCAAGCCTCGGCGGCCTGGCGGTTCTTGTTGCGGACGTGCAGGTCGGCCAGGACGATGTATGCCTGCACGTCGCGGCGTTTGCCGAGCGATTTCTCGGCGTACGGGATCGCACCGGAAACGTCGTCGACGGCGACCGCCATCGCCATCCACAGGTTCCCGTCGGGATCGTCGGGCTGCGTGGCGAGGAGCCGCTCGGCCGGCTTGCCGAGCTCCTTGATGTTGTTGTAGCGGATGCAGGCGTCGGCGTAGTCGTGGAGAAGGCCCGGCTGGACGGTTCCGAAGCGAAGGGCAGCGTCGTAGTGCTTCAGGCACTCCTCGGGGCGCTTGGTCATCCCGTAGGCGTGGGCGAGGCGCGCGTGCACCTCCATACTCGCGGGCGCGAGCCGCAGGGCGCTGCGGAGGCTGATGATGGCGCTGTCGTAGTCGTTTGCCGATTCGTAACGCTCGGCACGCCGGAGCAGCGACGCCACCCGCGCCTGGTCGTTCACGCCGAACAGCACGTACAGAAGCGCCAGGATGGATAGCACAAGAACCACTGCCAGGAGAATGTGTTTCGTCCGAACTGTCATTTGGCGCCTCCGTGCGGCTGCGAATCGTGTCCCGTAAGAACGTCACCGGCTGTTGCGTCGAAGCGCGTGCGAAACGAGTTCAGGCGTTCGAGGGCCGGCTGAATGCCATCCGCGTTGACCGGTGTGGCAAGCTCGAGCTGTATGATGTGCCCGGCGCGTCCGGCGAGCAGGCTGCGGGCGAACCGAAGGCGAGTCCACGATGGACCCGCCATCCGAACGCCGTCCACCTCGTGCCAATAGAGCACGAGGTGCTTGTCGAGATCCTTCGAGAAGACGTACATCATGCAGTCGTCCGTGCCATCGCTGCTCGTGAGCCGACGTTCCTCGAGAAGCTTCCAGCCGGACATCGGATAGCAGACGGCCGGCCCGTGCGGGATGTTTCGGTGAAAACCGGTGTACGATGCGAGGTAGACTGCGACCGTCTCGCCGCGGCTGTTGGTGTAGTCGCGGCGCACGTATTCGTTGGATGCGGGGGAGTCAGCCGCGGTCCGCTCAATCGTGACGGACCGGCCGTACCACTCGCCGAGGAGGAAAGGGATGCCGTCCAGCGGTTCAGCAGTGCGGCTGTCGGCAGTGGCAATTCTCGCGTTCACCCAGTGCTGGAAGGCGCGGTCGGCGGCGCAGAGGACGACCAGTGCTCCGGTGCAGATCCAGATGCGAAGCGGGCGGTTCATCATGATGTGCCTCCTTGCGGGGTTGGAAACACCCGTGCGAGCAGCCGGCATTCTGCGGCGAGCACCGCGAGTGCCACGAGGAACATCAGCCAGCCCGAAAACGCGTGGAAGAAGCCCTGCGCGAGCTGCTCGCTCACACCGTGGTAGAGGATGCCGGTGACGGTGACGCGAGCGGCGTTTGCCAGCACGGCGATGGGGACGGTCGATCCGACAAGCAGCACGCGCTGCCACGGCGGCCGCCGCGACAGGAATGACACGGCCACGCCCATCGCCACGAATCCCAACAACAGCCGCATGCCGCTGCAGGCTTCGGCCACCTCGAGCGACCGTCCGGCGAAGTGGATCACGTTGCCCTCGCGCAGCACCGGTATCGACAGGGCCTGCAGGCCCCCGGCAGCCACGATCGCCGCCACTCGCTGCAGCGGCAGGGAGATCAGCTCATACGCCGGTTGCGGCAGCGGCAGCATGAAGATGAGGAAGCCCACCGGCACCGCCGCGCGTCGAAATGCCCGCCATCCCCAGCAGCACATCACCACGCCAGACACCAGGATCATCAGCGAAATGCCGGCCAGGTAGGGCGACAGGAACAGGTGGCTGAAGAGCTTGACGATCGCCGCGGACAGGACCAGGAGGAGGCCTGCGAGCGATCCTTCGCCGGCGGATTGCAGCAGGTCTCGCCGGTCCTCCCACAGCAGGTACAGGCTGAAGATCGGCACGAAGAAGCCGTGCGAGTAGCTCGGATCTTCCCACCACCTGACTGCCAGGTCCGAGAGGACGTCCGAATAGTAGATCGCTGCCGCGGCAAACGGGAGCATGCCGAGCAGCCATGTACGGAGCACGGCCTGACGGGCTGCGAGATTAGTACGCGTTTCTTCCAAACAGCACTTCCTTGACGGTCTTGAGCATGATCTCGAAATCGAGGCTGAGCGACCAGTTGGCGATGTACCAGAGGTCGCACTCGATGCGTTTTTCGATTGGTGTGTTCCCGCGCCAGCCGTGCGCTTGTGCCCAGCCGGTGATCCCGGCTTTCGCCTTGTGCCGGCGGAGGTAGCGGGGGATTCGCTTCCTGAACTCGTTCACGAACTCCGGGCGTTCGGGGCGCGGGCCGACAAGGCTCATGTCGCCGATGAGGACGTTCCAGAACTGGGGCAGCTCGTCGAGGCTGAGCCGGCGGAGGATGCGGCCCACGCGTGTGCGGCGCGGGTCGTCCTGTGTCGCCCATACCGCCCCGGAGTCGCGTTCGGCGTCAACGCGCATCGAGCGGAACTTAAACATGGCGAACGCCCTGTCGTCGCGCCCGATGCGGATCTGCCGGTAGAAGACCGGCCCGTGCGACGAGAGCTTGATTGCCGCCGCTATCATGGCAAACAGCGGCGCGAGGATGACCAGCGCAAGGAGCGAGACGATGAAGTCGATCGCGCGTTTCGCCAGGCCGCCCCAGCCGCTGAGCGCGTGCTCCCTGAACGCGATCAGCCGGTGGTTGCCGATTGCGCCAACCTCCACCGGCCGCGCCACGGCGTCGATGATGCTCGAAAGCACCCGCACGGTGATCGCGTCGGTCTCGAATTCCGCCAGCACGTTGAGGACGCGTTCGCGATCGGCATTCACCGGCGCCACGATCAACTCATCGATCGAGTGAGCGGCCACGATCTGCCTTATCTGATCGGCGGACCCCAGAAATGGCGCATTGAACCCGGCAATGTCGCGAGCAGCCGGGGTGTCCGTTATTACGCCCACCACGCGGTAGCCGATCTCGGGATTTGATTTGATCGTGTCGATCACGTCGGCCGCAGACGGTTCCGTGCCGAGGATGGCGACCCGCACCACGCCGATGCCGCGCGAGCGCAAGCCCGCCGACGCGAGATGCACGCCGTAGCGGGTGATGCCGATCAGGATGAGGGAAATCATCCAGCCGAAGATGATCGCGAGATGCGACTGGTGCACGCCGTAGAACTGGTTGAAAACGAGCGAGACGAGCGTGGCGAGCAGCGCCGCCTGCACGATCTTCACGAGCAGATGCGTCCAGCCGTACCCGCTGCGATACAGGGAGATGTCGAACGCCGGAGCAGCCAGCACCCAGATGACAACGAGCCAGGGGACGAGCAGAAGGCCCTGCCGCACGGATGGCATCGTACCCGGCGGCGCGATTCCCGAATGGGACCGAAGCCAGAATCCCAGCATGAACCCGGTGAAGATCATCAGGGCGTCCGAGACCGCCAGGATGCCCGCCTGGATGTCGCGGAAGCGGCGGTTGATGAAGGCGAACGGATGTGCCGCGGCGGCTGGCGTTTTCAGAATGGCTTCCTGTGGAATCAGCGGTTGCACGCTCACACGAGAACTCCGGTGGGCTGTGGGACGCTGCCGGGTGCGGACGCGCGCGCGGAGCGGGCATCGGTCACGATCCGGCGGAACCTGTGTTTGAAGGAATCGACGTTGAACGACTCCGCGTGCCTTCGGATCGCCTGCGAGTTGTATGCCTCGGGGCGGAAGAGGCTGACGGCATCGGCGAGCGCCTCCGCCGTGTGCTCGAAGAACAGCGAGCCGGTCACGCCGCCGATGACGGTATCGAGGGCGCCGCCCTCCGCGTAGGCGATGACGGGCCGTCCGCATGCCTGGGCTTCGACCGCCGTGAGGCCGAAGTCCTCCTCCTGCGGGAATATGAACGCCCGGCAGCGGGCCATGCGGGAGCGTGCCTCGTCGTTGCTGATCCGGCCGAGGAACTTGATGGTCGGCCCCGCCATGTGCATGAGGCGGCGCGTTTCAGGCCCGGCGCCGGCCACGACCAGCGGCAGCCGGAGGGCGTTGAATGCCTTGATGGCGAGGTCGACTTTCTTGTACGGCACGTGGCGCGACATGATGAAGTAGTAATCGCCAATCTCGCCGAGCGGATCCGGCCGGAAGAAATCGACGTCCACCGGCGGAAACAGCACGTCCGCCGTGCGTCGGTAGTAGGTGCGGATCCGCTGGCGGACGGCGTTCGAGATGGCCACGAACTTGTCCACACGCTGCGCCGACGCGTAGTCCCACTGGCGGATCCAGTTCATCAGCGGCGCCACCACGGCCCGCGCCACAGGGTTCAGCGCCCGTTGATACTGGTGGTACATGTGCCACGCGTAGCGGATGGGCGTGTAGCAGTAGCAGAGGTGGAAGGCCTCCGGCGGAACGATCACGCCGTGTGCGCAGCAGTGGCTGCTCGATATGATCACGTCGAACTGCGACAGGTCGAACTGCTCGACTGCTAGCGGATACAGCGGCAGATAGCAGCGGTGATGCGTAAGGGCGAACGGCAACCGCTGCACGAACGACGTGCGAACGTCCATGTCCCGGAATGCCTCCGGCATGGCCTTGCGATTGTGCACGAGCGCGAAGACGGTAGCCGACGGGAAGACGTCGTGGATGACCTGCACAACGCGGTCGGCTCCGCCCATTACGGTGAGCCATTCGTGGATGATGGCGACTTTCATCGGCTGCCCTCCTGGCGCAACGCTGCACCCGCTCTCGTATCGGCAGGGAAGGCTGGCTGTGCAGGACGGGAAAATCAGCGCAGGGTGTGGTACAATTCGATGGTCTGGCCGGCGATGGCGGGCCAGGAGAACCGCCGGGCCGTCTGCAGCGCGCCGCGCGAAAGATGCAGCCGCAGGGGCAGGTCGCGGCACATCCGCAGCATGTTATCCGTGAGCGCCCGAACGTCGCCCACCGGGCTGAGCAGGACGTTCTCGCCGTCGGAAATTCCGGCAGGTGCGGCGCCGCTGCGGTACGACAGGACCGGCAACCCGTGCGCCATCGCCGTCAGCAGGCTGGACCGTCGGAACGATGCACCGTCGCGGAATAGCAGTGTTGCGAAATCGCACGCACTGAAACAGCGGGACGCCTCCGCCGGGGACACGTAGCCGGTCTCGATCACGCGGTCCGCCAGTCCCATCGCCGCCACCTGTGCGCGGATGTGTGCACCGTAGGAGCCCTCGGTCCGGTCGAATCCCGTCATCAGGAGCAACCGGACCCGGGGACAGGATTCGGACACGTTGCGGAGTGCCGCCAGAAGGTCCTCGAGCATCTTGTTCCGGAGGATGAATCCGAAGTAGCAGATCACGACGTCATCGTCGGCCAAGCCGAGCTGGCGTCGACATTCCGCACGACGGGAGTTGTTGCGGTTGGACGGATCGGCAACGGGTTCCACGCATGGCCCGATGGGTACGTGGGCCACGCGCCCGCGGTGCAGGGGCAGTCGCTCGCGCAGCCACCGGCAATCCTCCTCCGTCGTGGCGATCACGGCGGACGACGCGCAGGCGATGGGCACGAGCCGCAGCCGGTTGACCGGGTGGCTCCGAACGACCTCGTGGAACGTGGCGACGGACGGCACGCGCGTTGCCAGGCGCAGCAGAGACGGCAGCAGGCTGACGCTCACGCTCCTCCGGTACGCCCACGTGGGGAACTGCAGGTGGATCAGGTCGCAGCGGTGCTCGGCGGCGTGCAAGGCGATTTTCGCGGTGTCCAATGCCGGTGCCGATGACAGCACGGGGAACACGTTCACAAGCTCGGACGGCGATGGCGTCACCGGGTTGCCGCGGCAGGTGAGCACGTCCACCTCCACGCCATTCCGGGCGAGATGCATGGCAAGATGGGCGGTGTGGTCGCCGATCCCGCACTTGGCGGGCGGATAGCTGCCGGAGATCATGCAGACTTTCATCGGGAGGCTCCTGCGTCGTGAATCGCGCGCAGCACCACAGCGGCGGTGTCATGCCAGGAAAACTGCCGTGCCCGATCCAGCCCGCGGCGGATCAGCTCGTCCTGAAGTGTCCTGCTCGCCAGCACTCGCTGCATGGCGTGCGCCAGCTCGTCGGTGTTGCGCGGTGCCACGAGCAGGGCGGCGTCGCCCACGGCCTCGGGCAATGCGGCCGCCGAGCTGCACACAACCGGCACGCCGCACGCCATCGCCTCGAGTGGGGGAAGGCCGAATCCCTCGTACAGGGAAGGAAACGCGAACAGCTTCGCGCCGCGGTACAGCGCGGGCAGGGCGGCGGCGTCGACGTCGGGCAATATTCGTATGCGGTCGCGATACACTGATCTCGCAGCGTGTGCAACGATCGCGGGCGTGTCGCCGCAGGATTTTCCAGCAATCAGCAGGGGAGGGCAGCCGCGATCGGCGATTGCTTCGTAGGCGGCAATCAGGCCGCGAACGTTCTTGTGGCCCCCGAGCAGGCCCACGTACAGGATGTAGGCGTCGCGTATGCCCAGGCGGGACCGCACGGCGTCGTCGACGGGTGTTGCAACCGGGGAGAACTGCGTGTCAACCGCCGGGCGAGCGACCACCAGCTTGCGTTTGTCCACCCCGAAGTAGCGTACGATCGTGTTCCGCGAAAACTGAGACAGCGTGACGATCGCCGCGGCCGACGATACCGAGCGCGACACGAAGGCGGCATAGTACAGGCGGGCGCGGAGGCTCGCGTGGCGCGGCATCAGCGCGTAGGCAACGTCGTGAACCGCGATAACCCCCGGACAGGGGCACGCCACGGGCAGCGTGAAATCCGGATTCACAAACACGTCCGCGTGTTCCCGCCTGATCAGCCTCGGCAGCTCGACCTGCTCCCAGAACAGGATCGCCGGCACTGAACTCCGCGTCGAACAGATCGCACGGACGGATGGCGGTGCCTGCGGGTCCCTCCGGTTCGCCATCACGATGATCTCGTCGCCAGCGATCTCGGTCATCGCGGCCAGCAGGGACCGTGCGTAGCGGCCGATCCCGCCCGTGTGCGCAAGCGCCCGGCCCATGAAGGCGATCCTCATCGGTCAGCCTCCCAGTCGGTGCAGCCGTGCCGCGTGAGGCGGCGAGTGATCCTGGTGCCCGCGGCGGCCAGGCCGAACATCACCCACACATAGGGCCACCACAGGACGTCGTGGGCGAGATAATGCACGCCCATGGCGAGGAACGCCACGCCCATTCCCCACAGGATGCTGGCGGCGAGCCGGTGCGACGCCCGCGCCGCCCATCGGAACGAAGACCACACGGCGCTGACGAAAAGCCCGATGACCATCAGTGCACCGGTGAGGCCGAGCTCGCCCATCACGCCGGCGTACAAGGAACTGCCGGGCGGCTCGCCGCGGTAGCCCATCTTGAGCAGGTAGTCGTATTCAAAGGTGCGGAACCGCCCCGGCCCCACGCCGAGGAATGGATGATCGCAAAACATCGTCCAGCCGACGTCGGGTGCGATTCGCCTGCCGGAGCCAACGCCGGTCTGCAGCAGTGCCACGATCTTCTTACGGTTCGCATCCGCGAGCTTGCCATAGTCCATGTGGGTGAAGATCGCGGCCGCCATAAGCGCGAGCGACGCCGCCAGCGCGATGGCCAGGAGCATCGCCGCCAGCCGGTCCATCGGAATCCTGTAGCACACGAACAGGCCCAGGATGATCGCCACCTCCACGGCGAAGACCACCCAGCCGCCGCCGGAGAAGGTGAACACGAGCGTGATGCACAGCAGGGCCGCGGCCAAGGCGTCCTGCCACCTGCCGATCAGCCGTGTGCCGCGTGCGTAGCAGAAGAACGCCACCGGAATCAGCAGTACGAGGAGATTGGCGAAGTAGGAAGGCTCGCTGAGCGTGCCGCGGATTCGCGGGGCGCCGCCGCTGTACCAGATGTTGCTCACCGTGATTCCGAAGGCCGACTCGACGCCCGCCAGAAAGCCCGCGAGGTTCAGCAGCGACCATACGCAGACGAGCATCCCGCTGGCAACGAACACGGCCACGGCCTTGCGCCAGGTCCGCCAGGTAGTGATGAGGTTGCTGACGGCGAAATACGCGGCGAACGCGACGAACGCCTGTGCGAGTTTCTTCCAGGTGGCCGCTCGGGGCGTGTCGAGCACG
The DNA here is from genome assembly GCA_035528775.1 of Planctomycetota bacterium. Taxonomy (GTDB): domain Bacteria; phylum Planctomycetota; class PUPC01; order JABMSA01; family JABMSA01; genus DATKYA01. The sequence continues at coordinate 8,889 of DATKYA010000190.1, forward strand.
CCGCCCACGCCAATCCATGCGGTGGGGATGTTGCGCAGCCGGTCCTCCGACGGCAGGTTGCCCAGGTTCACCACCAGCGACGTGATCATCGCCGCGAGCAGCCCGAACACGAACAGATCGAACGGGCCGACTCGCAGCCGCTGCCTCGTCTTCAGCACGTGCAGCACCGCCACCACCATCAGCACGAGGCCCAGCACTTCGTTGATCCTGATCGTGACTCCCATCGTCTTGAATCGGAAGACATCGACGTACGGCGCCAGGAAGATGAGCGCGAGAACCCCGTACGTGGGCCGGACGAGCAGCGCGACGAGCAGAAACGGCACCGTGAGCATCCCCGTGATGATCGCAGCGGTCGCCACGTCAGGGAGGCTGATGGCGATGGCGACACCGACACACGCTGCGACGAGGAAACTCGCGGCGAGCAGTGACGGCCTGACGGCCCGCGCGTCAACGTGAATCAACTGTCCCGCTCGTGTCATTCGGTTGGCCCTGAACAGACCGATAGACTTCCATCGTGCGGCGGGCGATCTCCGGCCAGGAGAATCGCTGCCCGAGCACGGCCAGGTTCCGTTTCACCTTGATGTATGTCTCCGGCGAGTGCAGCAGCCGCGTGATGGAGTCTGCCAGCTTCTGCACGTCGCCCGCCGTCACCAGCACCACGTTCTCGCCATCGACCAGCCCCTCGGGCGGCGTCGAGTGCGACACCGTGGTGACCACGGGAAGCCCGTGCTTGACGGCCGCGAGAAACGATCCGCGGCGGAGCGAAATCCCGTCGCGGAACGGCAGCACACACAGGTCGGACGCGAGCAGCAACTCCGACACTTCCTCCTTCGGAAGAAAACCGCTGACGTACACCTTGTCGACCAGCCCGGCGTCGATGATCTTGCGCCGCAGGAGCGACGAGAACAGCGTATTGGCCGGATCGCACGAGCCGATGATGACGAGGCGGCTGTTGGGCACGTCCTTGTTGACGATGCCGAACGCGTCGACGAGGTCCTCGATGCCCTTCGCCGGGTAGATGTTGCCGAAAAAGCAGATGACGAGCGAGTCGCGGTTTGCCCCGAAAGTGCGCCGGCGAGATTCCCGGTTGAACTGCTCGATCGAAACTCCTGGCTCGATGTTCGCCCCGATGCATATCTGGTGCACGCGGCGCTTCTTCCAGAACAGTATTCGGCGCAGCCTGCTGCAGTCTTCGGGGTTGGTGGCGATGACTTCGTGCGACGCGGCCGCCATCAGCAGTTGGCGCAGGCGGCTGATCAACCCGGCGATGGCGTATTCGTGCAGGGTGACGATTACCCTGCGGCCGCTCAGCCGGAGCAACACCGGCAACAGCGCCAGCGAGACGGTTCTCCGGAAGGCGATGGAGGGATACTGGATGTGAACGATCCTGGCGTTGATTCTGTGAAGCGCGGCGAGCAGGCCGCTGATGCCCACGGCGTTCCAGCGGCTGACCACCCGGTGGACCTGCAGATCGGCGGGCGGCTGCGATTGGCTGCACGACGACGTGATGATGTGAACCTCGACGCCGAGTTGTGCGAGGTTGCGCGCCAGGCAATCGGTGTAGTCGCCGATTCCGCAGCGATCCGGTGGAAACGCTCCACTGACCAAACAGACGTTCATTGCTGGCAAACTCCGCAATGAGCCTCCCTTCCGGCAAGGGCTTCGAGCAGGACGGCCTCGATCCTGCGGGCTACGATCAGCCATGAGTACTTTTCGCGAGCGTAGCGCGCGGCGTCGTTCCGGAGGCTGCCGCTGCGCTCGTGCAGAAGCTCGATTATTCCATCGGCGATGTGCTCGGGAGCCGTGCCCTCGAGCAGCAACCGCGAATCAAGCCCGGCGAGAATTTCCGGCGTGCCGCCAACGGGTGTGCCGAGTGCGGGCGTGCCGCAGGCCATGGCCTCGATGGTTGCCAGGCCGAAGCCCTCGAGGAACTCGGACGGCATCACGAAGAAATCTGCCGCGCGATACCAGTCGGCCAGCCGCTCCGCCGGAACGAATCCGAGCAGACGCACGTGCCGCTGCAATGACAGTTGCTCGACGAGTGCCTCAAGGCTTGGCTCGAGGGGGCCGGCTCCGCCGATGCACAGCAGCACGCGCGGCTCCAGCCGTCGCACGATATCGAGGGCCAGGATCAGGTTTGGCAGCCCCATCCGGGGGACAAGCCGCCTCACCGTGAGCAGCATGGTGGTCCGGGGGGCGATGTTCAGGCCGGCGCGAATCTCCTGCCGGATGGATTCGTCGACCGGATGGAACCGCTCCGTATCAACGCCGCCCGGGATGACGTTGAGCCGCGAGTCGGGCGTGCCGAAGCAGGCGTTTGCCCGCTGCCGCATGAACCGGCTGAGCACGAACACGGTGCTGCACTGGCGAAGCACGGCCCGCTCACGGTGCCGCTTTTCGCACAACGAGACCGGAACCCACATCGCCTTGGCCAGATCCCGCGGACGATGCCGGTTGCCCCGACGCAGGACCGCCGCCTCGACACGTTCCTCCTCGAAGAACGGCGCATGCAGCGTGTAGACCTTCAGGGCCGAACGCGCGGCAGGATGGCCGATGACGCCGGCGGCCGGATGCGGCCAATGCCCGTGGATGACGTCGAAGGACCCATCCGCCGCGAGCCGCGAGAATGCGTTTCGTGCACCGCGAACAAATTGCCACCGCCAGCGCACCGGGTCGCGTGATGCGGCGTGATCGTAACGCACGTAGGTCACGCCCTGCACTACCTCGGTTTGCGGAAGCTCGGGGCGAGCTTTCGGAACGAGCACGGTGACCGCATGGCCGAGGCGAACGAGATGGCGGGCGAGGTCGTAGACGTATACGTGCGCCCCGCCGATCTCGTCCGGGTAGGCCCCGTTACCGACCATCAGCACGTTCATCAGGGGACCCTCCGGAGGCCGGTTCGAGTATCCGCCGATAGAGGCGCTGCACACGATCCGCGTTCTGGTGGATGGAATAGAACGCGCGGACGCGTTCCTGTCCTTTCAGGCCCATCCTGCGGGCGGCGTCGAGATCCGTCAGGCAAGCTGATATGGCCGAAGCGAGCGAAGCGGGGTCGCGCGGCGGAACCAGGAATCCGGTGACGCCGTCTACCACGGTTTCCACAATCCCGCCGGCCCTGGTGGCAACCACTGGCTTTCCGAGCGCCATCGCCTCGAGTACGACCCTGCCGAGCGCCTCCTCGTCGGCCGCGCACACGAGCACGTCCATCGCGGCCATGACGTGCAGCACGTCGGCGCGGAAGCCGGTGAAGATGATCTGGTTGTCGAGGCCGAGGCTGGACGCAGCCTCACGGAGGTCGACCTCGTATTCCGGTGGGGCGTACATCGGCGAGCCGACGACGATGAATTTGCAGTTCGGGAATTTGTCTTTCAGCAGGGCGGCAGCCTGGAGGAAATAGGTGTGGCCCTTCTCGGGCGCCAGCCGGCTGGCAATGCCGACCACGTCGAAGCCGCTCAAGTTCAGCTCGCGACGGATCCTGAGCCCGTCGACTTCCTTGTGAATGTCCGGATCAACGCCGCTGTAGATCACTTCGACGATGGGCGCGGCCATGCCGGCGTTGAGCAGCGAATCGCGGATCGCGTTGGAGATGCAGATGATTGCGGCTGAATGCCGGGCACGCCACTTGTCGAACAGCAGCGCTCGCGGCACCATCGTCTGCTGGTCGTGGACCATCGGCACCCGGGCACGCAAGGCGGCAATCGCGGAATGATGATCCTCCGCCAGCGACGCGCTGTGAATCACGTGCGGCCCGTCCTCCTGGACGTGCCGGTACAGCTCGGCAACCGATGCGGGAGTCGGCAGTCGCCTGCTGCCGAGCCGCAGATACTCGAACTGGATGACCTTCGTCTGAATGCCGGCGGCTCGCAACGCATCGACGTATGGCCCGCCGGCGCCCACCACTGCCTGCACGTCGAACCTGCTGCGATCGATGTGCCTGATCAGTGCAAGCTGGTTGATCTCTCCGCCGCCCATCAGCGAGTTGGGATTGACATACAGGATCCTGTGTTTCATATCGGTTCGCGTGGTTTCCCGGCAACAGCCGGTTCCAGTTGTGAATGCCGCACGAGCGCATCATAGCGTTCCAGTGAAATGTCGCCCGCCAGGTAGGCCTCGTGGAGGGCGACTTCGCGGCAAGGATGCTTGGCAATGAAGCGCTGCAAGTTTACGGCGAGGGCGGCGTTGTTGCGGCTCGGCGAGAAGGCGTGTACCTGGTGATAGCTCAGTGCGGCACGCTCGTAGATGAACTGCACGCCATGCTTGTGGAGCCTGTATCCCAGTTCGATGTCTTCGAGCCCCCATCCACGGAAAGTTTCGTCGAAAGCACCGGATTGTTGAAGCGTTTCCGAGCGGATCGAGAAATTCCCCGACAACAGGAACACCCACGGAATGGCGAGCTGCTGCAGATCCGGGGGCGGCTCGGGTACCGAGAACGGCAGCAGGAGGCGATCCAGCGACCCGAACTCCCGCGAGAGCTGCGGTTCACGGATCAGCGGCCGGGTGCTGAATGCTTGGAGCAGGAGCGACAGAACGATGCGGCTCCTGCGTGGAAACCGCCCGTGCAGCCCCGTGGCAAGCGGCACGAACGGCCAGCGCGGCATCCACCACGGGAGCTGAGCCAGCACGTCCTTCTTGCCGCCGATCACGGCGTTGCGGGAGCCGGGCGGATGATGAACCACGTGACTGCGGATGAAATCCGGGCAGGGGATCATGTCGGGGTCGCTGAAAATGACGATCGCCCCAAGGGCGTGCGCGATGCCGTGATTTCGCGCGGACGACGGCCCGGCGTTCGGTTTGCGCAAGTATCGCAGGTTGAGGCGCGTGCGCTGCCGGACCACGCGGGCGGTGCCATCAGTGGAGCCGTCGTCGACGACGATGATCTCGAAATCCTTCGGGCTTTCCGACTGGTTGCGGAACCCGGCGAGCGACAGGGGCAGGAGGCGCGCCTTGTTGAAGCAGGGGAGAATCACCGACGCCTTGATCATCCGGTATCCCCCCGCGCGCCGGACACCAGGCTGCCGTACAGGCGCAGGAGCGAAGCTCGGTAGGCATCCCAGGTGAGCGGGGCTACACGGGAACGGGCATCGCGTACGCGGCACAGGCTGGGATTCTCGTAGAAGGCGAGCAGCGCATCGCCGACGGCGCGTGCGTCGCCCGCGGGGATGATCATGCCGTTGCCGGTGTCAGCCAGCAGGTCGGCGGCTCCCATGCTCCACGTGACGATGACGGGCCGATTGCACGCCATCGCCTCGGCAACCACCATGCCGAAACCGTCTTCGAGCGATGGAAAAACGCACACGGAGGCGGAATTGTACGTCCGGCACAGCTCGCGTGGGTCATCGGTGTGCGGGAGAAGCGCAAAGTCGCAGCGGCTGCGATAGTGGCGTACGAGGGCCGCGGCATCGTCGAGCACGTGCCCCTGCATGACCAGTTCGGCATGCGGCAGCCGGAGCTTCTCCCACGCCTCCAGCAGGTACTGCACGCCCTTGCGAAGGCAGATCAGGCCGGCGAATACGACGCGGAAAACACTGTCCGGCTTGGCTGCGGGTCTGAACGCGTCGAGATCCACGCCGTAGTGGATCACGTGAATTCTGGCGGGATCGACGCCTTCGTCCATCATCGTCTGTTTGGCGAAGCGGGAGCAGGTGACGACGGCATCGCACTCGAGCAGCTCGCGGGTCTCGCGCCGGACCTGGCTCCGCGTATAGGGGGCAAACTGCACGCCGTACTTCCGGTACTCGGTTTCCATCACGCGGCGGATGAATGAGACGTGCGTGTTGGGGCGGTCGACGATCGTCCGTATGCCGCGGCGGTGAGCTGCACGGATGGTTTCCGTCATCTGTCCGGTGAAGCCGTGGACAACGTCGCATTCGCTGAGGTTGAGGGCGGCGCGCAGGCCGAAGTAGTTCTGCCGCATCAGCGAGTTGAACCCTAGCCGGGTTGCTACTCGCCGGGGAAGGAATCGCTCGAGAAGGCGGATCTCGTTGATCTCGCTGACTATGCCGGCGTGGGACGGCGAGCGGTCCCGTCGCAGGCAGGTGACAGTGCCGAGCATGCCGGCATCTCGAATTCCGCGAATGGCCTCCAGGGCCACGCGGCCCAGGCCGGCGGCGCCGAGGTCCGAAGCTATCTGGAATGCGATGGTCATCACGTCCGGGTCGTCCTGATGGTGCCGGTCAATGCGGTGCGTCCGGGTGGCCGGCGCGACCGAAGTCGCCCGCCTGAATGTCAACTGCGGCCGACAATCGGTCGCCGGCGGCATCAGCCACATGGGCGGATACCGCCACATTTGCGGCGTACGCAAGAATGACCGCCGCGACAGCCACGCGCGCCGCAACCGGGCCGAGCCTTTCCATGCGGTCGATTCCGACTGCTGTGGCCACCGAGGCGAGCCCAAGTATCGGCAGCAGGCTCTGCCCCGGCTGGCGCACGAAGAACGCGTAGATCACGTAAGCGGCGCAATAGAACAGAATCGATTTCAGCGGCCGCGATGGCCGGTCCGGCAACAGCAGCAGAAGCGGGATGAACGCCAACGGAAGCGGGCCAGGTGTGCTGGTGAACGGGTCGTCATCACCCTGCACGCGCATGGTCAAGCTCCACGGGCAGGTCAACAGCGACACCAGTGTCCTGCCGAGATCGGCGTCCGGATTATCCGTCGCCAGCTCCGTGAGCTTCGGGATCGGAAGACGCGCAGTTCCAGGTGCAGTCCATGACCCGGCGTACCATCCTGCGGCGAGCACGATTGCTATCGCCGCATACAACGCGAAACGCTTGAGGACAACACGGGTGTGTTCCTGAAACAGGAGTACCGGAACGAGGAATACCATCGGGCCGACGAGCAGCAGGTGGATGGCACCCGCCGGGCTGGAGCCGGCCGCCGCTCCGCTCAGCAGTGCGATGAGCACAAGCGCGGGTGTGCGGGCTTCACTGCGGCTGCGCCGGTAGATCGCGAGCGCCAGGAAGGACGCGACGACGAAGAACGCAAGGGCAGCCTCCTGCGCGCGCAACTGCAACGATGACGCGAGCTGCGGAGTGATCAGAAACGATGCGGCGGCCAGGATCGCCACCTTCCGCGGCCAGAATCTCCTGGCGAGCAGGTACACGGCCGCCCCGGCGGCGCCGATGAAGATCGGTGTGAGCCATCCGGTGGCCGTACGCGACTGAAGCGCCGATCCGAGATCAAGGATTGCCTGCACCAGGCGAGGACCAGGCGGAGGCTGGTGCGCAGCGAGCATGGCGTCCTGGGAAGTAGCTTGGTCGCCGGTGATGCCAGGTGCAGCGATCGACACGAGTATGACTAGCGCTTGCGTGGCGATGATGACGACGAGTGTCTTCTCGAGCAGCGAGCACCGGGCGAGGAATATTGTGACGATGCTGGCGGAACGCAGGTTCCGAACCAGGACGCGAATTGCAGGGAGGAGTGGCGCAAGCAACAGAACCATAATGATGCGAACCGGCCACGTGCGGAGCAGTCCGAGATGTGCAAGGGCGAGGGAAGCCAATGACATGCCCACCAGTCCAACGGCGAACGAAAACACGACGCGCTCCCGGCTCCCGATGCGTCGCAAGCCGATGACGTTCAGGATGCCGTGCCCGATGCCGGTCGCGAGGCAGACTACTGCGGCGGCCGTGGCAAGGTTGGCGAGCGACTCGGGCATTGTCATATTCCCAGTTTCTCCAGGAACCCCCTGATATAGTGGCGGAGGAACGAACCGTAGACGGTGACGAGCCAGATGACGGCGAGGATCATCCGCCAGTTGATGCGTGTTGCGTAGGCGGCGGCGCGGCCACGTGCACTATGCGAGTCCATGATCGTACCCCTCATGATGGTGCGGCAGGTGCTGCACGGCCGGGGTCGTGTGTCGGCACCGGCAAGTTGGCCTGCTCGACCGGGGCGGCGGCTGCGGAGATCACGCCAGCGGTTGCCGGCCAATCGATTCCGATGGCTTTGTCGGAAACAGGGACCGCATTCAGCACCACGCCGAGGACGCGTGGGTTGGATTTGGACAACTGCCGCAATGCCCGCCCCGCCTGCTCGCGGTGCGTGTGCGACGATCTGGCCACGAATACGACCGCATCGACCCATTGAGCCAGCGCGACGGCATCGGCAAACGCAGACACCGGCGGAGAGTCCAGAACAACAAGATCGTACTTGTCTCGGAGGAAATCCATGAGCCGCGCCATCGTCTGCGAAGCGAGCAGGTCCGGCGGATCGGCCGGCAACGGGCCGCTTGCGAGCAGATCGAGGCACGGGCGCACCTGCGTGACGTGAAGCTCGCGGTCCCCGTCGCAGTAGAGTACCTGGGCAAGCCCGCGGACGTTTTCCATTCCGAAGCGGACGTGCTGCACGGGATGCCGAAGATCGGCGTCAACAAGGAGAACGGACCGGTCAGGTCCGGCGCACGCGATGGCGAGATTGGCTGCCACGGTGCTTCTGCCGTCCCCGGGCAGGGTGCTGGCCACCAGGATGGTTTTCGGCGCCGCGTCTCCGTCCGCAAGCAGGGCGGTCCGGATCCGGTAGAAGGCCTCGCCGAGGGACGCGCTTGCGGTCGCTCCTCCGATCAGGGGCGGCAAGTGAGCCGTATGCATTCTCCTTGTCATTGCAGTGCCACCATCAAATCCGGGTCATCCTGGTCGAGAGCAACGGGTTGCTGGTCGTCAACCGACGGCACCGATGCCAGCACGGGAAGCCCGAGCGATTGCTCCACGTCCGATTCCGTCTTGATCGTCGTGTCGAGATAATCGACGAGAATCGCCAGGCCGACGCCGATGAACAGGCCGCACAGGAGAGCGAAGATGATCTTGACGGCGATGTAGGGGTTGCTGACGGTCCCCATCGGCGCCCGCTGGATGAACCGGGCAACCTCGTCGGAGAGCCCTTGCGAGATATCGTACTGCTTCAGTTTCTCGATCACGGTGTTGTAGAGCGCCTTGCCGGCCTCGATGTTTCCGACGAGGAGCGCGTATTCCATGCGGTCGTTGCTGGTCTTGAGGAGGCGATCGCGGTAGTCGTCGAGTTCTTTCTTCTTCTGTGCGAGGATGCTGCGCATGGCCGAGAGGCGTGCGATCCGGGCGTTCCTGCCGTTCTGTGTTTCCGTGAGGAAGATTTCGCGGCAGGTGCCTTCCAGCGTGGCGATCTGCTGCCTGAGAAGAACGATCTCGGGGTGGCGCTCCTTGAGGTGCTTCTGCTTCTCGGCGAGGGTTGCCCGGGCTACGTCG
>DATKYA010000191.1:0-3327 GCA_035528775.1 Planctomycetota bacterium
AGCACGCTCCGCGGCTTCGCACCCGCCTTCACCGCCAGCATGCACATCGCGGGCAGCGGGTTCGAGCAATTGATCAGCAAGGCGTTCGGAGCGTGGCGCAGCATCGACCGCACCAGCGCGATCAGCACCGGCCCCTGAGTCGCCAGGTAGATCACGGCCCCCGGCCCCGCCGTGAAGCAGCACTGGTGCGAGCCATACTTGCGAGCGATGGCGTTGATCCGGCCCTCGACGTCGTGCCCGCCGTTCCGGTAGCACGGGATCACCACGTCCGTCCCCGACATGGCGTCGTCTATCGCCGGGCACGCAGTCACCCGGACTCGGGCATCGGGGTACGCCCGGGCCAGCATCTTGTTGCACAGCTGCGCCATGTGGACCGCGCGGTCGTGCGCCACGTCCACCAGCACGACCTCCGCCTCCCGCAGGCTCGCGGAGCAGGCCATCAGCGACACGTTCCGGGGCGTCCAGTACGGGCTGGCCCCGCCGAGAACAAGCACCTTGTGGTAGTTCATTCGTGACCGTCGGTTGTTTTTCGAGATAATGCGCGAGACGGCGGCGACCCGCCGAACGCGATGAAAACCGCCGCACACAACACCAGCAGCCCCGGCCCGAAAAGCATCGCACCCCGCGGATGCGCATCCAGGATCCGGCTGCTGATCCACACGCACGCCGCTATTCCCAGCGTGTTTGTCATTCCCACGGCAAACGTCAGCTTCGACCTGTCGTGCGACAGCACCGTGGCCAGGCGCGCAAAGATGCACGGCCACATCGCCGAAAACGACAAGCCCATCAGCATGAACGAGATCGAGAATATCGTCTCATTGTGCGCCCACAACGCCGGCACCACCAGGATCACCGGCACGATCCCCACCGCCACCGTCGCCTTCGGCTTCAGCTTCGTGCCAAACAGCCCAAACAGGAACCTGCCGCCGATCAGCGCGATGAAGTGAAGCGTGAGAAGTCGCGCGGAGTTCTCGGGCGTCAGCAGCCGCACCTTGTGGTAGAACATCGGCGCCACCGTAGCCAGCGAATCCTCGCTCCCCGCGATCAGGCCCAGCAGCGCTGCCGGCAGCCACATCCCCGCCACCTGGGCGGGCGCGGCTTTCGCCTTCGGATCAGCGCTCGCCGCCGGCTGCCGGATGCTCCTCTGCGACGCCGTCAGCAGCAGCACCAGCACGATCGCCGCCCATATCGCACAGAACAGGAAGAACCCGCGCCACGGCCAGATATGCCAGCGTGTCACGCGGACCTCCACCAGCAGGAAAGCCGCCATTGCGGGGCCCAGGATCTTGCCCACCGAGACGAAGCTGTGGAACAACACCACGCCCCGCTGCGGCTGCTCGTGCCACATGTCCGCCACCACCGCATTCGAGATCACGCTCAGGTAGCCGCCCAGGATCAGCAGGCACCACGACGCCGCCAGCACGTAGATGTTGACGAACAAGGCGCAGCCGGCCAGCCCTGCGGTCACCAACCCCACCGCAAGCTTCAGGAAGCTGTACCTGCCCATGGCATCGGCGAGGCGCGGACCCTGCCAGATGCCCAGTCCGCCGAAGATGATTCCGCTGAGCGCGATGCCGCGCCCGATCTCCGTCTGCGTCAGGTGGTAATAGTTGGCAAACGCCCCGCGGTACGGCCCCAGGATTCCCGTGCCGATAATTCCCCCCAGGCACCCGAGGCCCAGCAAGCCGATCGTTGCGGCTCTCATCCGTTCGTGAGTCTGGTCTTCAGGTGCCAACCATTATCTCCATACGGCCGTGCACGACGGCGCGGTGCCCCAAAATAATAACAGCGGGGGGTGCGTTTTGCAAACGAAAATTGGGAGCCGATAACCGGGAACCGGGAGCCGAAACCCGAAGTAGCCTCGGCAAATGGGCGCGGCCCCTCTGACAGAACCGGCGAATGGGGAGCCGCGGGAACAGGCATGAGAAAGCCCCTGAATCCACACGTCCAGGGGCTGAGGGACTGGTAGCGGAGGAGGGATTTGAACCCCCGACCAAGGGATTATGATTCCCGTGCTCTGCCAGGCTGAGCTACTCCGCCATTTCCATTATTTTAGCATCAGGGTCAGCAATATTCAACTCAAATTCCGGCAAGCCGTTGACCGATGACCCAGGCGGCGGGCAGCAGGCAATGATTTTGAATTTGCAGCCCATCTTTGTTAACATGGGGCGCCATGAAGCGCGTAACCGTACCCGTCAAGGTGCCAGGCGTCAAGGTGCCAGGCACCTTGAGAACAACCTGCCGCGTCATCGGCATGCTGGTCGTCGCGTGTGTGGCGGCAGCACCGCTGTCGGCGTTGGGCGACGAGCCCGCGCCGGCCGAACCCGCTGCCGAGGCCCCGGGGATTACCGTTGCATGGCCGGCGGCTGTGCTCGTGCACGGGACCAACGCCGTAAAACTGCAGTTCCAGAACGCATCGGCAGCGGCGGCGGCTGGCACGGTCGAATTGAAGCTTCCTGCCGGCTGGACGGCCGAACCGCCCGCGGCGCCGTTCTCGCTGCAGGCGGGGCAGCCCAACGCGCCCGCGAAGGCCGAAATCGCGTTCACCGTCAAGACGCCCCTCACCAGTCCGCCCGGCCGCTATGAGCTGAACGCGCTGCTCGACGACAAGACGGCACAGAAAACATTCGGCCCGTTTCCGGTGAAGCTGACCACACCGCTCGGCGACCTGGCCGGCATCGAGCTGGCGGAAATCTACGGCCCGGCTCCGTCGATGGCGGTGCCCGTGCAAAACGTGCTCCCCGCGAAGCTGACCGCCCGCGTGGGCATCTCGGCCGCCGACTGGACGACGACGCCCGGCTGCATCCCGATCGAGCTGCAGCCCGGCGAGAGCAGGCTGCTCCGGTTCGTGATCGACGGCCGCCTGCCCGTGGTCGGCTCGCTGCCCGTAATCGTGCGGATCGCCCTGCCGGACCGGACCATCAGCGTCCGGCGGACGGTCGACATCTCCCGCTACCGCACCTACGGCTGGGCGATCGGCAAGCCAACGGTGCAGGCGCTCCGCTTCGACGGCCGCGTCATCTCCTACAACCTCCCGAACATGACCACCGTATCGGCGCGCATCTACGACTCGAAAGGCAGCATCGTGCGCGTGCTCGATTCCGGCTGGCAGGCTGCCGGCCCGCATTCCTATGAATGGATGCCCGACCGCGACGCCGCCTATTTCGACGAATGGGCCGCCCATACCATCGAAGTGCGAGCCGGGCTAGGCTTGGTCTTCGAGCGGCAGATCGCCCCGCCCGACGGCGCCATCTTCTTCCCGCGATCCATCGCGGTGGACGGCTCCGGGATCATCAACGTTTTCGAGGGAGTGCGGGCGATGCGGTT
>DATKYA010000192.1:0-3145 GCA_035528775.1 Planctomycetota bacterium
TCGATCATCAGGAACCTCCGGGGCGGCAGGACGCCCGCGATCCCGTGGGCGTGCAACTTCGACTACTGGCTCGCCTATAACCGCGCCGCCGGCACGCTGCCGGAGAAGTACCGCGACCTCGATCCGATCGGCCTCGCCCGCGCCATCCGCACCGCCGCGTGGCGGCGCACCTGCTCTTGGAGTATCGTCCCCCACGATCCCGATTCCGTGAAGATCACCAACCGCACCGACGGCCCCCTCACCACGTGGAAAGCCCTCACGCCCGGCGGCATGCTCACCTGGCGCCACAGGAAGCCCGACGATCCCCTGCAGTCGGCGTTCCCGGTCGAGTACCCGGTGAAGTCGCCCGACGACCTTCCCGCCTACCTGTGCATGATCCAGAACGAGCGGTTCGAGCCGGACTACGCCGAGGTGCGCGCCGTGATCGATGCCGTGGGCGGCGACGGCGTGGCAATCGACCGCATCCGCCGCGCGCCCATCCAGCATTTCATGATCGAAGCCGCCGGTTGGGAAACCGGCCTGCTCATGCTCGCCGACGCCCCCGCCAAGGTGCAGGCCGTGCTGGAGGCGATGGAAGAACACTGGCTGCAGATGCTCAAGGTGTCGGCCGGCAGCCCCGCGAAGATCATCTGGGCGGGCGACAACATGGACTCGATCATCGGCCCGCACCTGTTCCGCCGGTGGATCGTGCCGTGGTATGCGAGGGCGCGCAAGAAGCTGCAGTCGGACCAGATTCTCAGCAGCCACTTCGACGGCCGGCTGCGATCGATCATGCACGAGATCGCGGCAACCCGGCTGGACGCCATCGAGGCGGTTACGCCACTGCCGATGGGGGACGTTTCGTTCGGCGAGCTGCGCGACGCCCTCGGACCCGGCGTGGCGGTGCAGGGCGGAATCCCGTCGTGCCTGCTGTGCGGCGGCAGCACGCGCGAAACGCTCGCACGCCACATCCGCACGCTCATCAGGGAAAACCGCGGACGCGGCGGATTCGTCCTCGGCATGGGCGACAACGTTCCCCCCGATGCCGATTTCTCGCTGGTCGAAGCCGTGCCCGATATCATGGAGGAAAAAGAACGGAAAGAACGAGGGTGACGATGGGAGACGCGCGACGGAGGAAGACCGGTGATGATCAGGTCAGGCCTTCTTCTGCTTCCACAGCCGGACGATGAAGCGTTCATCCTGCTCGATCAGGTCGGGCTCGGTACCGTTGTGCGCCAGCATGCCCTTGATGAGCTTGCGGGGGACGCCCAAGCCCGTGTGCTCAAGATAGGTGTAATCCCGCATAGTGTCCACCAGAAGCTGATTACGGGTGGACCGGCAACCCGCGCGCATTCGAGCCGGCGTGATGCCATTAGGGAGGCGTCCCGGGGAGATGATCTCGATGCGATCGGAGTACACAGAGACCTCAATAGTAGTTCCCGACATCGTGTAATCCCGATGGACCAGTGCATTCACAATGGCCTCTCGCACCACCTCCTCCGGATAAGCTGGCCGATCTATTCTGATGGCATCCTGGAGGTAGGAGGTGACCCCGGTGTTGCGACGCACAAAATATACGACTTCCTCCACCAGACCTGGGTCTACGACCTTGAGTGTCTCGTTCTTGCGGAACAGAGCGGTAAGCGGATTTCGCATGGTCATCCGCTCAAGCGCCGAGTAATCTTTTTCCGTACCGGGATATGCCGCAGCATCGACGGCCGCATGGGGAATGAAGCGAGTGGGCTTCTCGCCGAATAGGAGGAGGCCGGCCATCGTACATGCACCTTCCTCCTCCGAAAGCAACTCGGTGTTGACCAGAAGCGTCTGCCAGCCTTCCTTGTCGTTGTCGTCAGGCGTCTCTTGCCTTCGCGCGCGGGAAAAACAGTCCAGCAGCCTCAGGAAATCGAGGTTCTTGATGGATGTGCCGGAGACGGGCATTATCTCTGCACGCAGCTCTCCTCGTTGTTGGAAGATCCTGCGGAGTTCCGTCTGGCTTGCATCCCGGCTCTGCGATCCTACTCTCGTGAAATACGTTCTGTGGCCGTTATGCCACAAAGCGTGCACAGTCGCCCCGCGAAGCACCGTCACGATGCCAACGCCCTTTCCGGGTTCCACATCCTGAATATACTGGAAGTACGGAACCAGCTCCGGCCGAATCTTATCGCGGCACGTCGTCATCACCCATTCCTCAAGGTTCGGGCGGGTGATGCCGGCAACCGTGCCGTCGTCCGTCACGCCCAGCAGCACTCGTCCGCCACCGGCATTCGCGAACGCGACCAGTTCCCGTGCAAGCTTGAAATTCTCGATGGAATCGAGCTTGAACTCGACGAACGAGTTCTCGCCGTTCCGGATCGTCTCGGTGAGTTCTGCCCTGGTCATGATGGCTCCCAGACCTGTGCTCAATTCCGCCGCAACCATAATAATGCCCAAAACCTCCTGAAGAATCAAGGCTGAAACTGGCATCGAAAGGACAACTTAAACTTGAAACGCCGCCCGCGAACCGTATAATGTATCGGCTGCCTGCCCGGTATGTGAACGGGCACTCCACGCGATTCCGCCCGCATTCATGGAGAAGGCAATGAACTCGACTGTGCCAATCAGGGTCTACCACACCGGCCGCATCGCGCGCAGCCGGCCCACGAAGCTGTGCCCCAAGGGCATGCTGTGGAGCCGCGATATGCGGTTCTTCTTCGCCAACGTGCCCGCCGGGCAGTATTCGCTCGAGCTGCAGATGAAGGAAACACAGCGGTTCGATGCCGGTGCGGGCGGCGCCGCTCAGCCGCGTGTGAACGTCTACGTCGACGGCCGCCTCGCCCTGCGCGACGCCACGATCCAGACCGAGCGGCCCGAAGACGCTTTCATGGTGCTCCCCGTGCCCGTGACGGTGAGTACATGCGGTTTCGACGTGCGGCTGTACGGCGTCACCGGCGGGCTGAACCTGCCATGCGTGTGCGGCATGCGGCTGCTCGACGGCAACGGCGAGGTGGTCCACCAGTTCACCGCGGGCGACTCCTCCGAGCAGGCGATGTGGCAGCCGGCGGAGGTCGACCCCGAATCCGGTTCCACCCGCTGCACGCGCTACGAGGAGCTGCTGCATTCGGGCATGCCGCTGGGCGGGATCGGCACCGGCCGGCTGGAGTTGCTCACCAACGGCACGCTCGGCAGC
>DATKYA010000193.1:0-4915 GCA_035528775.1 Planctomycetota bacterium
GCAGCGCCAACGGCGATGCCCGAGACGATCAGCCGACGCCGCAACGGGAGCCAAGAGAGCCTGAGGAGCTTGAGCATGAATATCCATTGTAGGGAAATGGAGGAGCGTTTCAAGGGAACACCCGGAATGATGAACGATGAATGATGAACGATGAATGATGAACGATGAAGGATGAACGATGAACGAAAGAGGAAGGGAACATCGAATACTGAACATCGAACACGACGATGAATGATGAACGCCGCAGGATGGTGAACCGTGCCCCCGAAACCTATCGCCTGGCGCCTGTCTTGTTTCGGTCTTGCTTTGGTGAGGGGACTGGTGTATGATTATGGACGAGCCAATGGCATACGCCGAATCCATTGAGTCCACCATTTGCCCTCGTCTGGAAAACGGATTCGAATGCTGATCATCCACGGTCCATATTGCGAGCGCAAGTTGTTGGTATGGGGCGAGGCGGCCCCGGAGCAGCCGGTTGCCGCGGTGAAGCCGCGCCGCGGGAGGAAGCCGAAGGTCACGCCGGTCCTGCCGCTCCCGTATGATGCGGGCGGCGAACGGCTGCTGGCCGCGATACGCGATTCGCTGGCCTCGGATGTGCCGGAGCCTGTACCGGCGTACGCCTGGATGCCGACGGTTGCCGGCCAGCCGATCCCGTCGAGCCCGCTGATAGCCGAAGCCCCGGCATCATCGGCCGAGCCTGAGCTGGCTGCGTGGCGGGTGACGGCGCTGGTGCTGGGTGCGCGGCAGGCGATCGATTTCCTGTGCGGGTGTGTCGGTAAGGAAATCCTGGCACCGGGCGTGGTAGTCGGGAAGGACATCGCGTTCTGGGCGCAGGTTCTGCGCTATGCTGGCTCGCTGGTCGCACGGCAGCGATACCTCCCGGGCATGCTCGAGCAGGTCGGCACGTGGCGGGCCTGCTGGCAGCCCGTCTTCTCCGGAGCGGACGCCGACGTGCCGGCGAAGCTCGCGGCCGCATTGCCGGCCTCGGCGCGGGCGCTGGCACTCGACGCCGCCGATCAGCCCGCCGCCTCTCCGCTCGCCGTCGTCAGCGAGCTCATCCGCGAAATGGTGGACAGCCTCGTGCGGATGGGCAGCGAGAACACGCCCGTTGTTGAAGCTCCACCGCCGCCGACGAGCCGCAGCAGCCGCGGGCGGAAACGAAAACCCGCGCCAGCCCATCACAGCGTTCACGATCTGTGGATGCACGCGCTGACGTCGGCCGATGGCGCGATGGCAGGCGATCCGGTCGAGTTGAGCGGCCTCGCCGAACAAATCGCCGCCTGGCAGCGCCCGGTGACGCTTGCGACCGCCGCTCCGTTCAGGCTCTGCTTGCGTCTCGACGAGCCGACTGAAGATGAACCGAACGCACCGAAGAAGGGCGCGAGCGACTGGCAGCTCCGGTTCTTCCTGCAATCGGTGACCGATCCCAGCCTGCTGGTGCCCGCGGAGAACGCGTGGAAGACTCAGATGGCCGATCACATCCTCGGTCGCGACGGCTTCAATGCCCGCGAGTACCTGCTGCTGTCGCTCGGGCAGGCGGCGGGGCTGTGTCCTGCCATCGAGGCGAGCCTGAAGAAAGCCAGGCCGCAGGGCTGCCGGCTCGACGCCTCGGGGGCATTCGAGTTTCTGATGGAACGCGCCGCGGCACTGGAGTTGGCGGGATTTGGCGTGCTGCTGCCGGCCTGGTGGACCGGGAAGGGCACCAAGCTGCGCCTCAGTACACGCGCAGCGGTCAAGACGCCGTCGATGACGTCGAAGGCGGGGCTGTCGCTCGACGAGATCGTGCAGTTCGACTGGCAGGTTTCGCTCGGCGATGAGAAGCTGACGCTGGAAGAGCTGGAGGCGCTCGCCGCGCTGAAAGCCCCGCTCGTGAAGGTGCGCGGGCAGTGGGTGCAGATGAACGCCGATGAGATCCAGGCCGCAATCAACCTGTGGAAGAGCAGGCCGCAGGAAACCGCCACCGCCGGCGAGATCGTCAGGCTTGCACTGGGGGCCGAACAGCCCGAAGGCGGCATCCCGTTTGACGGCGTGGACGCGACCGGCTGGCTGGCCGACGTGCTGGCGCAGCTTGGCGACCATTCCCGAATGGAGGAGCTTCCGGCGCCCAACGGCTTCAACGGGGAACTACGGCCCTACCAGGCGCGCGGGTTCTCCTGGCTGGGATTCCTGCGGCGATGGGGTCTGGGCGCCTGCCTCGCCGACGACATGGGCCTCGGCAAGACCATCCAGACGCTCGCACTCATCCAGCACGACTGGCACACTGGGGACGACAGGCGGCCCGTGCTGCTGATCTGCCCCACGTCAGTCGTGAGCAACTGGCAGAAGGAGGCCGCACGGTTCACGCCCGACCTGCCCGTGATGATCCACCACGGCACCGAGCGCGTGAAGGGCGACGACTTCCGCGAGCAGGCGGAACGCCACGCGATCGTCGTTTCCAGCTATGCGCTGCTGCACCGCGACTTCGACCTGCTGAACACGGCGCGGTGGGCGGGCGTTATCCTCGACGAAGCCCAGAACATCAAGAATCCGGAAACGAAGCAGGCGCGCGCGGCCCGGGCATTCAAGGCCGGCTACCGCATCGCCCTCACCGGCACGCCCGTCGAAAACCACGTGGGCGAGCTGTGGTCGATCATGGAGTTCCTCAACCCCGGCCTGCTGGGTACGCTAGGGTCGTTCAAGCGCACGTTCTACATTCCCATCCAGGCAAACCACGATCCGTACGCGGCCGGCAGCCTGAAACGCATCACGCAGCCGTTCATTCTGCGGCGGATGAAGACCGACCGCGCGATCATCAGCGACCTGCCCGACAAGCTGGAAATGAAGGTGTTTTGCCCGCTCACGCGCGAGCAGGCGTCGCTGTATGAGGCGGTGGCGCGCGACGCGGTGGAATCCATCGATTCGGCCGACGGCATCCAGCGCAAGGGCGTGGTGCTGGCAACGCTGTCGAAGCTGAAGCAGGTGTGCAACCATCCGGCGCATTTCCTGGGCGACAACTCGCCGCTGCCGGGCCGCTCCGGCAAGCTCACCCGCCTGACCGAAATGCTGGAGGAGATCATGGACGCGGGCGACCGGGCGCTCGTGTTCACGCAGTTCGCCGAGATGGGCGAGCTGCTGCAGCGCCACGTGCAGGAGACGTTTGGCCGGGAGGTATTCTTCCTGCACGGCGGCACCACACCGCGCAAGCGGACCGATATGGTCGACCGCTTCCAGAATGCCGAGGATGCCCCGGCCGTCTTCATCCTGTCGCTGAAGGCCGGCGGCACCGGCATCAACCTCACCCGCGCCTCGCACGTGTTCCATTTCGACCGCTGGTGGAACCCGGCGGTGGAGAACCAGGCGACCGACCGGGCGTTCCGCATCGGGCAAACCGCCAATGTGCAGGTACACAAGTTCATCTGCGCCGGCACCCTTGAGGACAAGATCGACGAGATGATCGAGCGCAAGAAGGACGTGGCCCAGCGTGTGGTCGGCACCGGCGAATCGTGGCTGACCGAGCTGTCCACGTCCGAGCTGAAAGATCTGTTCAAACTGAGCAGGGAAGCTGTGGCCGGGTAAAGATAGGCTGCAGGCTGTGCGGTAGAGACGTGCCGGTGGCACGTCTTAGACGCCCCACCGGGGCGTCTCTACACGGAGATAAATGATGTCGAACAAACTCAGATCGATGAAGAAAAAGGATAAGGCACCGTGGAAGCTGACGCGGCAGATGTCCAAGACACACACCGACGTGCTGCAGAACATCGAGTTTGCCCTCATGATCAATTGCCGCGAAGTGGATGGGATCGATGACCGGGCGGCGCTTGCCGCACTGGAGGCGGCCTTGCACAACCGGCAGCCGAACGATCCCATCGTGGAAGGCCTTGTTGGCTCGTTGAATCACGCGCGGAGACTGCGAGACGAGATCCCCGACGACATCTGGCGCGACTGCCTCCGCGTGGTCATCGGCTCGGTACACCGGCATTCCAGCCTGAAACCGGGCGACGTGGGCTATCTCAGCTTCGTGGCTGAATTCATCAAGTGAGGTGCGAGCATGGCTCGATGGCGTGACCGGGATTACTACTACCACGAGTACTATCCGAAATCGACTCCTCGCGAGGCGAAGGGCGGGATCAAGGCGCAGTCGAAGCGCGGCACCTTCGGCGAGACCTGGTGGGCCAGGCGCTGGATTGAGACGCTGGAAAGCTTCAACATCGGCGCCCGCCTCGGCCGCGGCCGATCCTACGCACGCAAGGGCCAGGTGCTGTCGATCGAGATCGAGAAGGGCAAGGTGACGTCGCAGGTGCAAGGCTCCCGGCCCAAGCCCTACAGCATCACGATCGGTCTGCCGGTGATGTCGGGCGCCGAGTGGGAGGCGGTGGTGGGGGCGCTGTCGCGGCAGGCGATCTTCGCCGCAAAGCTCCTGGCCGGCGAGATGCCGCAGGACATCGAGACTGCGTTCAACGAGGTCGGCCTGTCGCTGTTTCCCCGCAAGCACACCGACCTGCAGACCAACTGCTCGTGCCCCGACTGGTCGAACCCCTGTAAGCACATCGCGGCGGTGTATTATCTGCTGGGAGAGGAGTTCGACCGCGATCCGTTCCTGATCTTCAAGCTCCGCGGAATGAGCCGGGACGATCTGATCGCGAGCCTGGGGCACGGGGGCGAGCAGTGCAGCGCGGAAGGCGGCGCCGCGGCACCGGCGGAACGCATGAACTGTGCGCCGGAGCCGCTCGCCTCCAGTCCTTCAGCATTCTGGGGCGGCAAGCCGCTGCCGGAGAACATCGCCGGCGAGGCGAAAGTGCCGTTCATCCACGCGGCCATGCCCAAGCGGCTGGGAAACTTCCCGTTCTGGCGGGGCAGCCAGCGATTCATCGACGCCCTCGAACCGATCTACGCGGGCGCCTCGCAATGCGGGATGAACGCATTCCTGGGCGAGAAA
>DATKYA010000194.1:0-2394 GCA_035528775.1 Planctomycetota bacterium
GGGCCGTCGCTCCCCACCAATCCGGCTCGGTCGACGGCAAGCACCACCGGCGCCTCCTGCAGGCACAGCTCCTGGAACACCTGGTCGTACGCCCGCTGCAGGAACGTCGAATACACCGGCACGATCGGCTTCATCCCGGCCGACGCCAGCCCCAGCGCAAGCCCGATCGCGTGCTGCTCGCAGATGCCCGGATCGAAATGCCGGTCGGGGAACTTCTGCTTAAACGCCGCCGTCACGTCGGGCATGGCCGCGGTGATTGCCGCGATCTTCGGATCGCCGGTTGCCAGTTCCACCAGGTGCTCGGAGAACTTCGCCGTCCACCCGGGCTTGTTCTCGCCCTGCTGTGCGGGCACCTTCTCCGGGCCTACGCTGTGCATCCGGTGGTGATGGTTCTGCGCGGCCGCGTGGCCCCGGCCCTTCTGCGTGATCACGTGCAGCAGGATCGGCCCCGGCAGGTTCTTCACGTGCGCGATCATCTCCACCAGGTCCTGCAGGCTGTGGCCGTCTATCGGCCCGTAGTAGCGGAAGCCGAGATCCTCGAACACACGGCCCGGCGCGAAGCTCGCACGCGCGGCGTCCTTCACGTGATCCAGCACCGTCTTCATCTGCCCGCCGAACACCGGCATCGCGTCCAGCAGCCGCACCACGTCCCGTTTCAGCCCCAGGTACTCCGGCGCCGACCGCACCCGCGTCAGGTACGCCGACAGCGCGCCCACCGTCGTCGCGATCGACATCTCGTTGTCGTTGAGGATCACCAGCAGGTTGCGGTGCAACGCGCCCGCGTGGTTGAGCGCCTCGAACGGCATCCCCGACGCGATCGCACCGTCGCCCACCACCGCGACCACCTTCCCTTCGGTTTTCTGCAGCGCGTTCCCGCACGCCACACCCAGCGCCGTCGAGATCGCCGTCCCGCTGTGACCCGTGGTGAACCGGTCGAACGGGCTTTCCTTGCGATTGGGGAACCCGCTGAGCCCGCCACGGCAGCGAAGCGTGTCGAAGCATTCCCGCCGCGCCGTCAGCAGCTTGTGAGCGTACGTCTGGTGCCCCACGTCCCAGATCAGGCAGTCCTTGGGCAGATCGAAGCTGTAGTGCAGCGCGATCGTCAGCTCCACGGCGCCCAGGTTCGACCCCAGGTGCCCGCCGTTACGGCTCACGACACGCACGATTTCCTGGCGGATCTCAGCCGCAAGCTGCTCCAGCTCGCCGAACGACAGTTTCTTCACGTCGTCCGGGCAGTTGATTTTCGAGAGCACGTCAGCCATGATTAGAGGATAAGGCTTTGGGCTTTGGATTCTTTCGTCATGACATTCTGCGCGCGGCGCGCAGATGTTCGTTCACCCGTAGGGGCGAACCATCGTGTTCGCCCTCGGCAGGCTGGTCGTGATTTTCAGCGGCCCGAACAAGGGCGAACACGACGGTTCGCCCCTACAGGATTCCGGCGTAGCCGGCTTGGGCTTTGGGCCGAGGAATCCGACGTTACACCGTCTTTCATGCGCTTCGGGCGGCGAGGGGCTGCAAGCTCGCGAATTGCCTCTTCAGCCTAAAGCCTAAAGCCCAATGCCCCTCATGATCTCCGCGCGATAATGAAGTCCGCCAGCAGGCACAGCATCTCCGCGCGGCCGCCGAGCGGCCTCAATGCCTGCTTCGCCTGTTCAACCAATTCACCGGCCTCCCGGCGCGACGCTTCCAGGCCGAACACCGCCGGCCACGTCTGCTTGCCCTGTGCGGCATCCTTGCCCGCCGTCTTGCCAAGCTGCTCGGTCGTCCCCTCCACGTCCAGGATGTCGTCGGCGATCTGGAACGCGAGCCCGATCTTCCCGCCGTATTCGGTCACGGCCGCCACGCGATCCGCCGGTGCGGCGGCGATCACCGCGCCGGTTCGCACCGCCTGCCGGATCAGGGCCGCCGTCTTGCGGCCATGGATGAACTCCACCAGGCCCGCGTCCGGCGGCAGCCGCTCCGACGTGATGTCCGCCACCTGGCCGCCGATCATGCCCGGCGTACCCGTGGCGGACGCGATCTCGGCGATCAGCATCGCTACGCAGCTCGCCGGCAGGCCAGTGGCCAGCAGCTCGAACGCGTGCGTCAGCAATGCGTCGCCCGCCAGGATCGCGATCGCCTCGTCGAACGCCTTGTGGCAGGTCGGCCGGCCGCGGCGGAAATCGTCGTTGTCCATCGCCGGCAGATCGTCGTGCACCAGCGAATACGTGTGGATCATCTCGAAGGCGCAGGCCGCCGGCAATGCCGCGTCACGCTCGCCCCCGCACGCCTCGCAGCCCATCAGCACCAGGGCAGGCCGCAGCCGTTTTCCGCCTGAAAACAGCGAATACCGCATCGCCTCGTGGATCGGGCGCGGCGGCTCCTCCGCTCCCGGCAGCACCCGGTCAAGCTCGG
>DATKYA010000195.1:0-4410 GCA_035528775.1 Planctomycetota bacterium
GAGCGCCCGGCGTTGCGGAGAGGGCCGCGGACGCGTTGCGGAGCCGCTACGCCGGCCTGCACATCGTGGGCACGCACTCGCCGGTCATCCGCGCGGATGGAGCCGGCAGCAGCGATGCCGAGGTGGCGGAGATGATCCGCGCGGCCCGCCCGCACGTGGTGTTCGTGGCGTTCGGCTCGCCGAAGCAGGAGCTGTGGATGGCCCGCAACTACCGGCGGCTCGGCGGTGCCGTGTGCATCGGCGTGGGTGCGTCGTTCGATTTCGCCGCCGGCACGCAATCCCGCGCACCGCGATGGATCCAGCAGGCTGGATTCGAATGGCTGTGGCGCCTGCTTCACGAGCCGCGCCGGCTGTGGAAGCGCTACCTGGTCGACGACCTGCCCTTCCTGTGGTACGTTGCACGCGAACGGCTGCGGCCGTCCCGCGGCCGCGCGGGCAGGCCCGAACGCACAGCGGAGGTCCCATCGTGATCGGCAGAGCTGCACTGGTCATTGTCGCCGCCATCGTGGCCGCCATCCTGGCGTTCATCATCTTCGGCGGATCGTGTACTGACACCGATCTGCTCGGCGTCCGAATTCCGGGATCGCCTGCAGATGCAGAGGGGGAGCCGTACGCTCGCCGCCCCGATGACGGTGACGGCTCCGGATCGCCTGCCGACGATGCTCCTGTGGTGCCGCTGCCCGTGTCGGTGGAAGAGGCCGGGCGCGTGGCGGATCATTTCGCGAAGCTGCGCTGGCCGGGCTGTACCATCGGCGCAGCCGCCGCCGCCTACGCACCCGACGGCCTGCCGGAGGTCTATTTCTTCATCGTGTGCAGGAACGCTGAACAGGCCACGTCGGGCGAAGACGCACGCTTCGGCACGGTCGTCGTCGGCGCCAGCGAAGAACGCGAGCCGTTCATTGCGAGCCTTGGCGGCCTGCCGGTCGTCCTCACCCTGCGCAAGCAGGCGATGGAAGCAAGACGGCGAACGTGCGGCTGCGATCCGGGCGAGCCTCGAGTCGTCTGGCTCCCGCCGCTGTTCACGTTTTTCGAGTTTCCTCCGGCCGAGGGCGAAGCCCGTTCTGCCGCGTTTGAAGTGCGCGGGGCCAGCCTGCAGCCGGTGTCGCTGGCCGGGTGGCGCCGTCCGATCATCTCCGACGACATCTTGCGGAAGCGAAAGGAAAAATGGCAAACCTTCCGAAATCCGGTTCAATAACGACGCTGCTGATCACGCTGGCCGTTGCGGCGGCAGTCGCCACGGCGCCGGCGCGGGCGAATGCCGACGCGATTCTGATCGGCGGCGTGCCCGACTTCCAGCAGGCCGACTTCCCCGGCGCGAACGACTGCACGCCCGTGGCCGCCGCCGCCGTGCTCGCCTTCTGGGACTCCCACGGCTACGGCAATCTCGTATCCGGCCCGCCCGACTACGCCGCCAACCCCGCCGGCATCGCCGACCTGGTTCAGCGTCTGAAGACCGCAATGCAATGGACCCCCTCCGGCACACAAGCGGTCAGCATCGCACCGGCGATCCAGTCCGTCGCCGCCGCGTGCGGCTACGCCCTCTCCTCGTTCACCTACTACTCGACCTTGTGGGTAAACGTGAAGACGCAGCTCCTCGCCGGCTACCCGCCCATCCTCACCATGACGCACCCGGCGTATCAAAACGCCTCCCACTCCGTGAGCTGCGTCGGATTCGACGAGCAGGATGCCACCAGGATCGTCATCGTGCACGACAACTGGAGCACGACGCCCAAAGACGTCTATCTGAACTTCGACGAATGCACTGGACCCTCATTGACAGCCGTTGTGCCGCCCGCGAGCTGGCGGAGCCTGGCCGTGCGATCCCTGGGCACCGTCGGCGTCAAGATCACCGGCACGTACAGCGGCTGCACCAACTACGAAGTGGCCACGGCCGACCAGGCCCCGGTGACCCTGATCGCTCCCATCACGCACGCGGCCGGCGGCACCACCTACAGGCTTGTGCAGTGGGTGCTCGACGGCGTCGACCATCCCCCCCAGATCGACGTGCTCTCGTTCTCCATGCTGATGGACCGCACGGCAGTCGCGAAGTACGAGATCGAATTGCTTCCCGGCGACGTCAACCTCGACGGCAAAGTCAACATCCTCGACCTCATCTTCGTCCGCAACCGCTTGGGTCGAAACCCGTACAGCAGCGACTACTGGCGGGCGGACGTCAATGCCGACGGCAGCATCAACCTCCTCGATTTGCTGCTGGTTCGCAGCCACATGGGAGCCTCTTCCACGCACTGACCTGCCTCGCTTCCTGCCCGCACTCGCGGAAATGTCTTGCGCGGCCGACACTCCTCGGGTAAAATGCATGCTCGGTTTCGGGCACAGTCCCGTCATGAGAGGAGCGCGCGAATGAACTTCCCGAACAGGTTGAAGATTTCCTGTGCGTGTGCGGCCCTGCTGATTGTGGCCGCCGTGGCCGGCTGCTCGCACACACGCCGAACGCCCGTCTTCCCGCTGTATCCCGTCAAGGGCAAGCTGGTGCAGACGCTCAACACCTTCGACAACCCGGAGGGCGCCATCTTCAGCGCCGACGGCCGGTTCGTGTTCATCTCGAATGCCGCCGAGCTGGGCATGCCCGACAGGGGCTTCCGCTGGATCGAGAAAGGCGGATACATCAGCAAGCTGGCAGTCCAGCCCGACGGAACGCTGCAGATGGTGAACGAGAAGCTCGTCGCCGGCCTCACCGGGCCGATGGGAATGGCCGTGCTGCCGAAAGCCACCGGCCAATTCCCCGCGGGCACGATCTACGTGGTCACCGGCGGCTGCTTCCTGGCGCAGGCCGACGGCACGCCGATCACCGACCGCGCGCGCCACAACACCCGGCTGGTCGCGTTCAGCGACGAGGGCAAGATGCTGGGCGGGATTCCGATGGCAGCGGGCAGCGCGTTCGAGAAGGCCAGCAAGGCGCCCGTCGCCCAGCCAAACGCCCTCGCGTTCGACGCCGATGCCAACTTGTACGTCACCGATACCGGCAACGGCGGCGATGCCCTCAGGCCCCGGCTCAAGGCGCGCCCGGGCGTCTACCGCGTGCCGCACGAGTCCCTCGATGCACTGGCACAGGGGAAGCAGCCGCCGGTGCCGCTCGCGTTCATTCCCATCCCCGGCGGGCCCGACGGCGTCGAGGTCGATCCCGGCGACAACAGCGTTCACGTCAATACGGTGGGCGCGGCGGCGGGCATTGATGATCCGGTGAAAGGCGGGATGTATCGCATCATCGACTATTATTTCACAAAGGGCAAACTGCCCAGCCCGTTCGTGAAGGGCGTGGGAGCGCTCGACGGCCTCACGTTTGCCGCCGGCAAGCGCCTCGACACGCAGATCATGCCGCAGAACGCCATCCTCGTCACCGAGCCCAACGAGTGGCCCGCACGGCTTCTCGTGGAACCGGCGATCGATCCCACCGGCATGGCCGACATCGCTGCGTTCACCCGCGACGACGGCTCGATCCTGCTGGTCATTCCCGACCCATCGTGGCTCACGCCAAACGACAAGCGAAACCCAGTTTACGTGGTGCGGCTGCCGTCCAGATTCTGAGCGCGGCGAGCCGGCACTGCTCACACGTTCGGGCCGAACGGAACCACGCGAAGGACTTCCTGGATCGACGTGATGCCACGGGCCGCCTTCTCGAGGCCGCTCTCCAGCAGCGTCTTCATGCCTGATTGGATAGCGGCATCGCGGATGGCCGACACGTCCTTCGAGTCCGAGACGGCCTGCCGGATCGAGTCGTTCATCACGAGGATTTCGTGGATGGCCGTGCGGCCGCGATAACCCTGCCCGTGGCAGACGTCGCAGCCGGCAGCTTCGTAGAAGGTGGCGTCGCCGCGCGATTTCACGAACTCGATCGCTTTCGGCGGCAACGAATGGAGGGCTGGTTTGGCGGGCTTCCTGCACTCGGGGCACAGCATACGAACGAGGTTCTGCGAGATCACGGCCGCAAGCGACGAATTCACCATGAACGGCTCGATGCCCATATCGAGCAGCCGCTGAATCGCCCCGGGTGACGTGCTCGCGTGCAGCGTCGTGAACAGGAGGTGGCCGGTCATCGCGCACTGCGCCGCGAGTGTCATCGTCTCGAGGTCGCGAATCTCGCCCACCATTATCACGTCTGGATCCTGCCGCAACACGTTGAGAAGCAATCGCGAATACGTCAGCCCGATCTGCGGCTTGATCTGCAGGTGCGCCACGCCCGGCAGCCGAAATTCCACCGGGTCTTCCACCGTCATCACGCACGTGGTGTCGCGGTTGATCTCCATCAGCATGGCGTACATCAAGGTGGTCTTGCCCGAACCGGTCTTGCCGTTTGCGATGACGATGCCGTTGGGCAGCGAGCACAGGCGTTTGATCTTCGCCAGGTCCTCCCCCTCCAGGCCGAGGCGTGAGAGCGACAGCGGTACCTGC
>DATKYA010000196.1:0-4171 GCA_035528775.1 Planctomycetota bacterium
ATCGCCTGCAGGATCGGGATCACCGCCTCCGGCCCGCGGCCGATCCGATCCACCGCCTGGTCTACGGGCGCCAGGTCGATGCCGGCCGCCTCACCCCCCATTCCCCCTCTCCAAGTTTGGAGAGGGGGCGAGGGGGTGAGGGCCTGCTTCGGTTGTGCGGAGGCCGCCTGCGTCACTTCCGCGCTCCTATGCAATACAGGTTCTGCGTGCCGCGAATGTAGATGCGGCCGTCGACATACGCTGGGCAGCACGTCGATTCCTCACCCAGCTCGGCCGTGCCTACGGGCTTGAATTCGGGCCCGGCCTCGAACATGTGCATCACTCCCTTCTTGTCCAGCAGGTATACCGTGCCGCCCACCAGCGTGGGCGATGAATTGAATTCAGTGTCGAAATCCTTCTCGCCCAGCTTCTTCCCGGTTGGGGCGTCGTAGCATGAAACCATGCCGTACGTCTGCACCATGAACACGAACCTGTCGGTCGCCAGCGGGCTGCATATGTCTGGCAGGCCGTCGCCCCCCTTCCATGCGATGTGCGTCTTGGTCACGTCGCCCTGGCCGTCGGGCTTGATGGCAAACAGGTCGGCGCCCTCCTGGCAGACGAACACCAGCCCGGCTCCGAACGCCGGCGACGGGACGACCTCGCCGCCCAGGCATTCCGCCCGCCACAGCTCGGAGCCGTCTGCCGGGTTGTAGGCGATCACCCACGGGTTGGCCGCGGTCACCAGTTGGTCGCGCCCGGCTGCGTTGATGGTGATCGGCGTTGTCCACGAATTCGGCACCGGCCGCGCCGCCTCCCACGCAACCGTGCCGTCCTTGATGTCGATGGCCTTGATGGCAGACTTGCCGTCGTCTGCCGAGCCGCCCTGGTCGAACTGCACGATCAGCAGGTTCTTGTAGACGGCCAGCGACGACGCGTGGCCGTAGGAATTCTCAGGGTTCCCGAACGCCCGCGCCCACAGCTTACGGCCGAGGAAATCGAAGCAGCCCAGGTCGCCGTTCGCGAAGATAGCGAAGACGCGCTGGCCGTCGATGGCTGCGGTCGGCGCCGCGTAGCCCGCGTCCTGCATCACTTCCGGCGGATCGAGCGGCGAGCCGGGGACGTCCGCCACCGCCTGCTTCCACTTGAGCTCGCCGGAATCGGCGTCGAAGCAGTAGACCTCGCGCGTCTCCTTGTCCGCGCCCGTCAGGAATACACGGTTGCCCCAGATCACCGGCGAGTTCTGCCCGGGCAGCGGCACTGGCGTCTTCCACAGGATGCCGTCGCCGGTCGCGCCGTTCCACGCGGTCGGCACGTTCGCGGCCGTCGCGAACCCCAGGCCGCCCGGCCCGCGGAACCGCGGCCAGCTCTGCGTTGAATCGGGCGCAACCGCCTGCTGCTTCTGCGGCTCGGTTTCCTGCTGACCCGCGGAACCCGGCCCGGCCGGCGCTTCGCCCGGCGCAGGTTTGCCGGCATTGCCCCGGAACGCCACCGCACCCGCGACGCCCGCACCCAACGCGAGCACCGCGAGCACCGCCACCGCCCCGCGCGACAACGCACCCAGGCGCCGCACGTCGTCCTCGCGCCTCGCCTGCACGTCCGGCAGCTTATTCCGGGAATTCGACGCGTACTTCAGGCTCAGCGCGAGAACGCCCAGGCCCACGGCCAGCAGCCAGCTTCCCATCGACACGAATCGCTGCGCCCGGAAATGCTGCTGCCGTATCCTCAGGTCGATCTCGCGGATCTTCGCCTTCAGATCGTAGTCAGCGGCGTTTTTCGCCAGCTCGGCCTTGAGGGCGATCAGATCCGGCGAGTCGAGCGGGTCAAGTGCCCGGAACTTCGCGTAATTCCACGCCAGCAACGCGCAGACGATCGCGCAGAACGCGCCGGCCACGGCCGCCGACCGCGCGGCAACCATGTACCAGGCGCGTGCGTTTTCCACCCGTGTGTTGTCCGCGTCCGCGTTGTGTTTCATTGCTTCTCAACCGCCGGTTTCAGCCGCTGATGCTCCTGCGGACACCACGCGTAGCACCGGGCACACGCCATGCACGAGCCGCGCTCCGCCTCGTAGTCGGTTCGCGTGCGGCGGATGGACAGCCCGATCAGCTTCAGCCCGATCACCAGCCCCACCCAGCCGCCAAACAGCCATCCGCCTCGCATGTAGCTCCGCCGGATGGAGTCCGCCTCTTGGAACAGCTCGGCGTCCGGCCGGCCGGTCTTGCGGAACGCCACCACTTCGTTCACCGGGTCGCCGTGCGTCCGTTGGGCATCCTGCCGGACCAGCTCGGCGATGCGGATCGTGGTGTTCGAGCGAGCGAGCGCCGTGCCCGACATGTTACCCAGCCACCCGGCAGCCGCAATCAGCACCGGCAGCAGCAGGATCAGCCCGCCCAGCAGCGCCTTGCCTTCGGCCCGCCCGAACACGCCGGCGGGCGTCGGCTTGCGGATCGCGTCGAACGGGCACGCCTCCTCGCACAGCCTGCACTTGATGCACTCGTCCGGCGTGATCGTCACCCGCCAGCGCGACAGCCGCGATGCCAGGTTCAGCAGCGCTCCGTACGGGCACAGGAACCGGCAATACGCCCGTCCCACAAACATCCCCAGGACCAGGAACGCCCCGCCCATGATCAGCATGTGGATGCTCCCGCTCATCCTGAAAAACGGCACGAACGGATCGTACTGGCAGATGATGAACGAGCTGCCGCCCGCCGCCAGCAGAACCGCCAGCCCCAGGTACACGTACGGCAGCAACCCCAGCGCCTGTGCCAGCCATGTCGGCACCTTCAGCGGGCGAAACAACACCAGGTCCTGCGCCGCACCCAGCGGGCACACCGACGAACAGAACACCCGCCCGAACACCAGCGCAAATACCAGCGGCAGCAGGAAAAACGCCAGCACCGTGATCGGGATCGCGTAGCTCGTATCGAACACCGCCAGGGCCACGTTCTGGATCGAACCGATCGGGCAGATGCAGCCGCGCCGGTAGAACCCGAAATACAGCAGCGAAAACACTATCAGCACGAACACCGCCCGCCGCGAACGCCGGCGCAGCACCAGCCACGCCGCAAGCCCCAATGCCGCGGCGAGCACCGCCACGTCGACATACGCGAGCACCGCCTCGCGAGCCGGGGGTGTCGTCGTTTCGGGGAGCTGATGCCCCTCCTTGAATTCCGGCGGCGGGAACCGCTCCGCACCGCTCGCAGTCCACAGCGGGATCAGCACTAGGATTGTGAGCAGGATTCGCGTCATCAGCCTTCCATTTCCCGGTGCTTCAGCAGGTATGGTTGGTCGGCGGGCACCCGGCGGAACGCCCGTGACGGGCACGCCGCCGCGATGCTGCACTGGTTGCAGTTCACACAGAGGTTATGGCGCACTTGCAGGAACAGCGAGCCATTGCCGAACGACGAGCAGCCCTTCACGCACTTGGCGCAGCCGTCGCACAGATCCTCGTCGATGATGTACTCGTAATACGGATCCTCGAGGAAGCTGCGCTTGATGGCCCCGGTGGGGCACAACTGGTTCTCCGCGCCCTCGTTCAGGCTGTTCGGCTGCGGCTCGAAGAATCCCGTGCACAGCTCGCAGTAGCCGCAAATGGCGAAGGCGTGCACGCACTTCACGGCCGACGTCGCCAGCACGCACTCGGTCTTGCAGTTGCCGCACTGGATGCATTTGTCCGGGTCGACCTGCCATACGGTGCGGCCCGCGCCGGAATGCGCCGCGGCCAGGTAGGCCCCGCCTGCAACGACGATCCCCGCACCCGCGCCAAACCGCAGGAACTCGCGCCGGCTCAGCTTCTTTCTCTGGTCTTCACCCATGGATTCGCCGCATTGCCTTGCCCCGGATCATTTCGCCCGAAATCATTTCGCACCCATCCCATCCTTTGTCGACAGCGCCTGCGGCAATCCGCACTCGACGAGTGCCGAGCAGTTTCGGCAGATGCCGCGATTGATGCATTCCGACTCCTGCGACGGCCCTGCGGCCTTTCTCGCGGCAAGTGCGCCGCTGCCAGCCGCCAAGCCCAGGAATGCCACCTTGCGGAAGATGCCCCGGATAAACTCGCGGCGCTCGATCGGTTTGTCGTCATTCTTGCTCATCGCTCGCCGCCTCCGTTGGCATGAAGATTATCACGTCGCCGCGCACCGGGTCAAGCACCAGCACGCGATCGCCATCGACCGCCAGGTCCAGCCCTGCGAAG
>DATKYA010000197.1:0-4682 GCA_035528775.1 Planctomycetota bacterium
GGGCACGTTTTCCGCACTGAGGAAACCGAGCGAACCAAGGCAATCCGATGATGACGACTGATAATGTCCTCTCACTGATCGGCAACACGCCGCTGTTTCGATTCCCCGGCACGAGCATTTACGCGAAGGCCGAATTCCTCAACCCCGGGGGCAGCATCAAGGACCGCGTGGCCCTCGCGATGATCGAGGGGGCCGAGCGTCGCGGCCAGCTCTCGCCCAGCTCCATCCTCATGGAGCCGACCTCGGGCAACACGGGCATCGGTGTGGCGCTCGTGGGCCGGCTGAAGGGCTACCGGGTGCGCATCGTGATGCCCGAGGGAATGAGCGAAGAACGTAAGAAGATCATCCGCGCCCTGGGGGCCGAGCTGGTGCTCACGCCCGATTCGGAAGGCATCGCCGGCGCGGTGGAGCGCGTCCGCAAGGCCGCCGCGGCCGATCCGAACGTCTTCGTGCCCCAGCAGTTCGAGAACCCGGACAACCCCGCCTGCCACTACAGCGGCACGGCCGTGGAGCTGTGGAAGCAGATGGATGGAAAGGTAGACTGCTTCGTGGCGGGCGTCGGCTCGGGCGGCACGCTGCAGGGCGTGGGGCAGTTCCTCAAGGAGCGCGATCCGAAGGCACGCGTGGTCGCCGTCGAGCCGAAGAACGTCTCTGCACTGCTCGGCCACGAGCCCGGCCTGCACCAGATCCAGGGGATCGGCGACGGCTTCATACCCGCGGTGCTCGACGTGTCGCTGGTGGATGAAGTGGTGGAAGTGAGCGATGAGGACGCGATCGACGAGACGCGGCGGATCGCCCGCGAGTGCGGCCTGCTGGTGGGAATCTCGTCGGGCGCGAACGTATGGGCCGCAAAGCAGCTCGCCAGCCGCATGTCCGGCACCATCGCAACCGTCCTGCCCGACCGCGCCGAGCGATACTTCAGCACCGCGCTTCTGTGATCCACAGATTGCACGGAGAAGAGGAAAGAGTGATCCACAGATTGCACAGATTTCACAGAGAAGAGGCAGGGAATCCGAAGGTAATCATACCCCTCTTCAATCTTCTCTGTGCAATCTGTGTAATCTGTGGATGATCCTATTCTTCCGTCGGCTTCGCCAGCACAGCCATGAATTCGCCCTGCTCGCGGAGCCGCGGCTGCACGGCGTAGATCATCTCGCGCAGCGGCTCCTTCAGGCCGAGGCGGGTGACGATGGTCGAAGCGGCCTTGCGGAATGAGAACTTCCGCCGGGCGTGCGGGTCGATGTCCACCGGGCTGCTACCCAGGCCGGTGCCGAGCCGGAGCACCTCGAATCCGCACTTGCGCAGGGCCATCCGCATCGTGCCGGGGCCGAAGAAACTGACGTGCCCGGGCATGCGAAGCATCTTCCAGTTTGCCGCGAGCGTGGCGGCAACCGCGCTGCCGGTGTTCGGCGTGTGGATGCTCAACAGGCCGTCGGGCCGGATCAGCCGGCGGCAGGCCCGCAACGCCGCCAGCGGATCCGCAATGTGCTCGATCACCGACCACATGATGATCACGTCGAACGCGCCGGACGGGAACGGGCAGGTGTCGACGGTGCCGCGGTGGACGTGCAGGCCGAACCGCTCGCGCGCGAACGCGGCGTCGCCGGCAGACGTCTCCACGCCGAACGGCAGCCAGCCCGATTCCCTCGCCAGCGCGAGGGCATACCCGCGGGCGCAGCCGATCTCGAGCAGCCGCCTGCCCTGCGTGCGCTCGGCCAGATCGCGAAACAGCTCCCGCCATTCATCCGCCTTCGCCTCGACGAACCGTTCGTAGCCGCCCACCGAGTCGTAGTAGCCTTCATCGGATTCAGCAGCCTGCAAGCCGCGAGCGAAGACGAACCCGCATTCGCCGCACCGGCGGATCTCGCCCGATTCGAGCGTGTACAGCAGCCCGTGGCCAACTCGCCCGCAGAGCGGGCACCCATGATGCATCACGACCGCCGCCGACGCGGCCGGCGGTTCCAGAAGCGTTTGCATGACTTGTGCCCTGAGTTTCATAGTGATCGTGCCGCCGGCGATCCCGGAGCCGTTCGGACTTGCGTTGTCGGGCTTCGGGCGGAAGGCGCCCGGTCAGGAAGCGAAAGCTCGCATTTGGGTGATAGTATCGGCCGCCGCCCGAACGGATTGAGCGGGAAAATCCGGCGCACGGCAGGTTGCCAGCCGCCTGTGGCGTGGGGAGCGCGGCGATTCCCATTTCCGGTAAACCGCCGCCCGACAAATTCTTACATCGATGCCGGCGGAATCTTCGAGAAAAACTTGGATTTTGGGGAAATGCGTGTCATAATAGTTGTGAGAGCGCTTCGATCATAACCGCGGCAGACCTTCACCAGTGAAGGAACCCGGATGTCCTCGATCCACCACGCGTATGCAGTCCTTCCACCAGGCCCAACCGCCGGCAGCCTGCAAGCCGGCGCAGGTCGTTTTCCCCCTATTCTCTGGCCGCCTGTTTTTCCCTGCTGTACGCACCGGAAATCCAGGCAAATTGTTCCTTTGTTGGAGGCTTTCTGATGAACATCACGAAGAAGCCGATCAGACGATGCAACGGGTGCGAACTCAATCTCAGAAGCCGGTGCGCCATGTTCGACGTACCACGGCTGATGTGGGACAGAGGGAAGTGTCCCGGATACAAGAACGAGGAAATGATCATGAGGTATAAAGCGACACGGGGGATGGTGATCCAGGCAAAACAGGAGGCCCGGCGCAAGCGGCAGGAAGTGCAGGCCCTGCGTAAGACCGAGCCCCATCATTCCGGGCAGATGTACACGGTGGTGACGTCCGACAAGCCGGCGGACCGCAAGAAATCGGAGGTGCTGCACGCAATCCACGACCGGAAAGGCAACCGGCCGGTGCGGGCGCCATCGGTGAAGGCGGCACGGCGTTCGAAGATGGCCGTCGTGAAGAAAGGCAGATGACCGAACTGGTTGGACTGATGGCGGGTGTTTTCACCACGAAGACACGAAGGCACGAAGGATCACGAAGAAGAGGAAGACAAGAGGGGAAGGTAATGATTCAACGGTAAGTGCGAACCTTGTGTTCGCCCGGTCTTGAACGGGGCCGGCCCGCGGATGAACCGATCCGCCGGCCTGCCCTGTTTTTTTCGTATTCCTCTGCCAGCCCTGTCATTTCTCCAGGCTTTCGTAGAGCCTGAAATAGCTCTCGTAGCGTTCGCGGCTGATGGCGCCCTGCTCGAGGGCGGCCTTCACTTCGCAGCCGGGCTCGTGGGTATGCGTGCAGCCGCGCAGCCGGCAGGTGCCCAGGTAGGCTTGGTATTCCCGGAAATAGTGCGCCAGTTCCTTGCGGGTGACGTCCCACAGGGCAAACTCGCGGATGCCCGGCGTGTCGACCACGTAGCCGCCGAACTCGAGTGCGAGCAGCCGCACCGACGTGGTGGTGTGGATGCCCTTGCTGGTTGCTTCGCTCACGTCGCCCACGCGAAGCTTCAAACCGGGCTGCAATGCGTTGAGGATGGACGACTTGCCCACGCCCGACTGCCCGGCGAGGATGCTGGTCTTGCCGGCGAGGGCGTTCCGCACGTCTTCCAGGCCCTCGCCCGTCTCCACGCTGCAGTAGATCACGCGGTAGCCGAGGCCCGCGTAAACGTGCGTGGCTGCGCGGTAGGATTCGTCTTCGACGAGATCGATCTTGTTCACCGTGATGACCGGCTCCAACTCGCCCTTCTCGGCGGCGACGAGGTAGCGGTCGATCAGGCCGGTTCTCAGCGGCGGTGCGGCAACGGAAACCACGATGGCGAGTTGGTCGACGTTTACGGCGACGACGTGCTCGCGCTCCATGTACTTGCGGGAGAGGATCGTGCGGCGCGGATAGACGCGCTCCACCACGGCGGTGCCATCATCCAGCCGCACGAACGCCACGCGGTCGCCAACTGCGATGATGTTCTGCTCCTTGGTTTCGAGGCTCTTCAGCAGGCCGCGAACCACGCAGCGAACGGTGTCGGAGCCGGATTGCACGATGCAGCCGCCGGGGACGATCTCGACGACGGCGCCTTCCACGGCGCCCGGAGGCAGCTCGGCGGTGAGCATTTCGCGAAGCACCTCGCGGGCGAGGTCGACCTCGCGGCGGCGGCGATCATGGCGCGACACGATCCGCTTGAACGTGGAGGCGAGCTCGTCTTCCTGATCCGTGAGCAGGCTATCCTGCCAGGAACGGTCGCGCTCCGTGGTCCGTTTCGTCTTGCGGGCCTTTTTGAGTTTGCGGCGGGCGGCCTTGTCGAGTTTCTTCTTGGAGTCGTCTTGCATAGAAAGGGCGATACGCCGGCCGGTTGAGCATTGTGCGGCACGCAACCATCAGGGCAGGCCGGCGCCTCCTGCACGGTGTTTCGTCGCGCACAGCCGGCAGCCCGGCGATTCGCGGCTGACAAAAAAGGCGGGTCGGAGGGCACCCGCCTTGCAACGCCAAAAACAGATATTGCCGGTGGCGAGGTTCATCCCACCTTCGGCAATTCCGCCAGGCCCTTGCTGATCATCTCCGGCGTGCACTCGATGTCCAGCAGCTTGCCCGCGAAATAATTGTCGTAGGCCGACAGGTCCAACAGGCCGTGTCCGCTGAAATTGAACACGATCACTTTCTTCTCGCCGGTCTTCTTGCACTCGAGAGCTTCGTCGATGGCCACGCGGACGGCGTGGGACGTTTCGGGGGCCGGGATGAGGCCTTCGGTGCGGGCG
>DATKYA010000198.1:0-2269 GCA_035528775.1 Planctomycetota bacterium
ACAGATGAGGAAAGAGGGAAGAAGATGAAGATTCGGGGCCGATTGCTCCACTCAGCCATCCTCTTTCTTCTTCTCTGTGTCATCTGTGCAATCTGTGGATCATCTCCTCATTCTGCATTCTGCATTCCTGTAGAAAGGAAACCCGATGAAAGGTATTGACGCACTCCTCACTGACAGGAAGGTCCTCATATCCGACGGAGCCTGGGGCACGCAGCTTTCGCAACGCGGCCTGCAGCCAGGAGAATGCCCTGAGCAGTGGAACTTCGACCGCCAGGACGACGTGAAGGCCGTGGCCGCCAGCTACGTGCAGGCAGGCTCAGACATCATCCTCAGCAACACGTTTGGCGGGAATCCGTTCAAGCTCGCAAAGGCGGGGCTGGAGAAGAAGACGCGCGAGGTGAACCGCCTGGGCGCGAGCATCTCGAAGGATGCTGCGGGCGACCGCGCCCTCGTGTTCGCATCGGTCGGCCCGACCGGCGAGTTCATGGAACCCCTGGGCGAGATCACCGAGCAACAGATGATCGACTGCTTTGCCGAGCAGGTCCGCGGCTTGGTCGAAGGCGGGGCCGACGGGATCGCGATTGAGACGTTCACCGACCTGGGCGAGGCGAAGGCTGCGTTGCGGGCGGTCCGCGAATGCTCGAAACTCCCCGTGGTCATCTCGATGACGTTCAGCCGCGGCCCGGCCGGATTCGCCACGATGATGGGCGTGCGGCCGGATCAGGCGGCCCGCGAGCTTGAGGCCGCCGGGGCCGATCTCGTTGGATCCAACTGCGGCACCGGCATCAAGGACATGACCGAAGTGGCAGCGCTGATGCGCCCCGCCACGAATCGGCCCCTGTGGATCAAGCCGAACGCCGGCCTGCCGGAGCTGGTGAACGGACAAACGGTTTTCCGCGAAACTCCTGCTGAGATGGCCGCGCAGTTCCCGGCACTCGTCAAGGCCGGGGCCAGGGTCGTCGGCGGTTGCTGCGGAACGACCCCCGAGCACATCCGCCAACTTGCGCGGCAACGACAGATGATGCGATGATGGGATGATGGGAATGTGGTGGGGTGGGGTGGGGTGATCACGTGCTAGGACGCTCGCATTTGTGGTCTTTTCCTTCATCTCTTCATCGCATCATCCCTTCATCCCATAATCCGTCCCTTCATCTTCTCCGGGCTGCCCTGCTCGAGCAGCACTCGCGCCAGCGTGCCCTTCAGCGTGTCCGGCCCGTCGAATACTACCCTGATGTAGCGGTCGGTGTAGCCGCACAGTTTGCCGGATGAATCGCGCTCGCTTTCTACCAGCACATCGGCTTCACATCCGACAAACTGCTGCTTGTACGCAAGCGCGGTCTCGCGGCCGACAGCCAGCATCCGGCGCTTGCGTTCGGCGATGACGCCGGCCGGGCACTTCTCCGGCAGCAGCGCCGCGGCCGTGCCGGGGCGTTCGCTGTACGGGAAGACATGCGTGCGGCTGAACCCGACCTCCCGGCATACACGCTCCGTGGCCCGGAAATCGTCGTCAGTCTCGCCGGGGAAGCCGACCAGCACGTCCGTGGTGAACGACGGGCGCGGGATTCGCTTCGCGATGCGTTCGACGACCTGCATGAATTGGGCGGCAGAGCAGCGGCGGTTCATTGCCGACAGCACGCGGTCGCTGCCGCTCTGCAATGGCAGGTGGAAATGCGGGCACAGCTTGCCGCTCGCGGCGAGATCGATCAGCCGGTCGGTCACCTCCATCGCTTCGATCGACGACAGCCGGAGCTGGTGAATGCCGCCGATTGCGCTCACCGCGACCACGACGTCGCCGAGTTCGTGGCCCGAGCCGTCCCGGCCATAGGCGCCCACGTGGATGCCGGTGAGCACAATCTCGCGGAAACCGGCATCGGCAAGCCGGCGGGCCTCATCCACGATCGAATCCAGCGGCCTGCTTCGGACCGGCCCGCGAACGTACGGCACGATGCAGTACGCGCAGAAATTCGTGCAGCCGTCTTCGATCTTGATGAACGCCCGCGTGTGCCCCTCAAACCGCGAAATCCCCTCCTCCCATAATAGGGGACAGGCACCGTTTTTCGATGGCCTTTCCTGCACTGTAAAACGGTGCCTGTCCGCTATTATGGAGGCGATGGCAGGTTTGTCGCGGTTGGGGACGACGATCACCTCGCCACAATCGCTGAGCTTCGCCGACAGGTGCGGATCGGAATCCACGGTGCAGCCGGTGACGATGATCGTCGCGGCCGGATTCTGCCGGTGGACGCGCCGGATCAGCTTCCTCCCCTTCGAA
>DATKYA010000199.1:0-5479 GCA_035528775.1 Planctomycetota bacterium
TGCTCCAACCCCTGGTCGATGGGCAGGAACAGCCCGGTGCCGCCGCCGGGGCCATGTTCATAGAACATCCGGCGCAGCCGCGTGCGCTTGCCAAGCGGCAGATCCATATCCTGCAGGCGCGGGCGCTTCCGGCTGAAATCGGTGATCTCGGTCTCTTTCGTGAGCGTTTCGGTTTGCATTGCGCAATCTCCTGAAAGAAGCCAAGAAGATAAGAAGATAAGAAGACAAGAAGTCAAGAAGAGAAGAAGGAAGAAAGAAAGAAGGGAAGAAGAAGTGCTCCTCCCTTCATCTCATCCTCCCATCATCCCATCATCCCATCATCCCATCATCCCTCTTCCCGTCTTCCCGTCCTCCCGTCCTCCCGTCCGTATTTTCGCCTCCCGGCCGGGCAAGGCAAGGTAAAATATCGTAAGGTGCGGGGCGGGGGCACAAAAGCTGTTTGAAACACCCATTCGCTTGTGATAGAATCAATGTGGAGGCACCCATTTCGCAGATGCCGGTGCACTCGATGCTCCACATGGAAACGTTGGCTTCCCGAAAGTTGCGCGCTCGTTCACGCCGGATTTCGTTTGTAGGAACAGAGGACTCTCCGGCTTTTCCCGGCGCTGAGAAAGGAGCGGAACCATGGCAGAAAACCGGTTTGGTATGTGGAAGTTCATACCCCCTCGCGAACGACTCAGGCTGTCTCTGATGCTGGTGGCACTGATCGTGCTGACGGCGTCGATGTTCCTGATCGTCGAGGTGGCGAAGCGCAAGGCTCCGGCGGAGGTTCCCCATGGCCAGCGAGGCGCCGAATCCACGGCCCAGCCGCCCGCCGCCCCGCCCGCGGCAGATGAATCCGTCGAACCCGGCGAAGGCCCCGAAATGGCCGAATCCGGCCAGCCCGACTCCGCCGACGTGCCCGACATCTACGACCCCGAAATCCTCAAGGAAGTGCAGGACAACACGTCCACCGTCGCCAAGGAGGGCCTCGTGCTGCTGTTGCACAACCTCCAAGGCAAGACGCAGGACGACGTTGTCGCCGGCACGAACACCAGGGTCTTCCTCGACGACCTCTACAAGGAACCGGCGGCGCACCGCGGCGAGCTGGTGTACGTGGACGGCATCGTCTCGAAACTCCACAACATAAACATCGGCGCCAACAGCACGGGGATCGACACGCTCTACTTCGGCCACATGAGCCGGCCGGGCACTCCCACGCGCACCATCTGCTTCTACCTGCTCGACGGCCCCCTCGGGATGAAGCCGGGCGACCACGTGCAGCTCCACGGCTATTTCCTCAGCCTCTGGAAGCACATGGAGGAAGGGGACGAGGGAATCTCGCCGATCATCGTCGGCCGGCGGTTCGACCCGCCCGACTGGCTCATCGACTCGTCCGTGCTGGACCAGGTGGACGAAGGCGGATTCCTCAAGGAAAACCGCCCCATCTACTATGCGATGAACAAGATGCTGAAGATGACCGCAGCGGAGGCGGCACAGGCGGTCGACAAGACGGTGAAGCCATCCGACCTCGAGACCGATCCCGTCCGCCTGCGCGGCAAGCACGTCCGGTTCATCGGAGCCATCGCCCGGCTGAACCGCACGACCGACCCGAATCCCACCGGCCTCACCGAGTACTTCACCGGCTACCTGGTGAACAAGGAGAAGAATACCTGCTTCTTCTACATCATCGATCTCCCGCGCAACGTGAAGGAAACCGACCTCGTGGCGCTCGACGGCATCTTCATCAAGAACTATCGCTACGTGAACCAGAGGAGCCTGGAGACCGAAGCTTCAATCATCGTGGGCCGGACGCTGGCGCCGGTGACCACCGACTCGTCGCCGGTCTACATCCTGATTCTGGGCGTGTGCGGTGCGGCGTTCGTGGTGATCGCGATCGCGGCCGCCTTCGAGACACGGTCGCTGAAGAAACAGAACGAAGAGCGGCGTCGGCGGACCTTCAGCCACGCTCCGCCCAACATCTCGGCCAAGGCTCGGGAAGCAGCACGGAAAGCGCGCGGAGGTTAACAACGAAAGAACGAAAGAATGAAGATGAAGAGCAGCGAACAATGGAAGAACGCACGATATGACAGAACAGGGGGAATTGCGCCCTGTTCTTTCATCTCTTCCTCTTCCGTTCTTCCGTTCTTTCGTTGTCAAATCATCTTTCTTCCTCTTCGCGCGAACGGAGGCTGAAATCGAGTGAAGGAAGTACGCGTTGAGCTTGGCGAGCGCAGCTACATCATCCGGGTGCAGCCGGGGCTGCTGGACAAATTCGCCTTCCTGCTCCCCAAGGCGTCGAAGGCGGCGATCATCACCGACTCCAACGTTGGGCCGCTGTTCGCCGAGCGCGTGAAATACGCCCTCACCAAGGTCGAGCACCATCAGCCCGGCGTGATTACGATCCCCGCCGGCGACGATCACAAGAATTCCGAAACGCTCGCCACGATCTACGACAGGATGTTCGAGCTGGGGCTGGACCGCTCCAGCCTGGTGATCGCGCTGGGCGGGGGCGTGGTGGGCGATATCGCCGGGTACGCCGCAGCAACCTTCATGCGGGGCATCCGTTACGTGCAGGTGCCCACAACGCTGCTGGCGGACGTCGACAGCAGCGTGGGCGGCAAGACCGGGATCAACCACCCGTGCGGCAAGAACATGATCGGGGCGTTTCATCAGCCGTCGGCGGTGTTCATCGATCCGGCGGCATTGCAGACGCTGCCCAAGCGCGAGCTCGCCGCCGGCATGGCCGAAGTGATCAAGTACGGCGTGATCCGCGACGCCGAGTTCTTCCAGTTTCTTGAGGATCACGCCGCCGACGTGCGCGGCCTGCAGCCCGACGCCATCCAGCAGTTGATAGTCCGCTGCTGCGAGATCAAGGCCGACGTCGTGACGGCCGACGAGCGCGAGGGGGGAGTGCGGGCGATCCTCAACTACGGCCACACAATCGGCCACGCGCTCGAAGCGATCACCGGCTATTCGTTCTACCGCCACGGCGAGGCCGTCGCCATCGGCATGAACCTGGCGGCGCGCATCGCCTGCCGGATGGGAATGATCGCCGAGGAGATGGTGAACCGCCAGGCACGGCTGCTGCGGGAATTCGGCCTGCCGACCGAGCCGGAGCCTGTGGACAAGGACCGGCTGGCGGCGCTGCTTCACGGCGACAAGAAGGCGCGCGCCGGACGCGTGCGGTTCGTCCTGCCGGTCGATATCGGCAGTGTTGTCATTTCAGAGGACGTCACCGACGAGATGGTGAAGGAATTGTTTTGAGCGACCAGGTGCCCGCCAAGGCGTTTCAGAGCATCGTGCAGCTCAACATGACGAAGGGCATGGGCGCACGGACGTATTTCAGGCTGATCGCGGCGCTCGGGTCGGCCGAGGCGATCATGCGTGTGTCGCGCGCCGAGCTCGGCAGGATCGAGGGCGTTAGCGAGAGCGCGGCCGACGCCATCATCGCTAGCAAGAACGACATCGACGTCGACGCCGAGCTTGCACTGGTCGAGAAGATCGGGGCGCAGATCGTCACCATCGAGGATCCCGGCTTCCCCGAGCACCTCAAGAAGGTGTACGATCCGCCGCTGGTGCTGTACGTGTGGGGCGACGTGAAGAAGGACGAGCCTGCCCTGGCGATCGTGGGCACGCGGCGCCCGACCTACTACGGCAAGCAGCAGGCGGAGAAGCTCGCCGGCGCACTCGCGATGCGCGGGTGGACGATCGTCGGCGGGCTGGCCGTCGGGATCGATTCGCACGGACACGAGGGTGCCCTCGCCGCCGGCGGCAAGACCATCGCCGTGCTCGGAAGCGGCCTGCTGCGGATCTACCCGCCGGGAAACAGGACGCTCGCCGAGCGAATCGCGCAGAGCGGAGCCGTGATCTCGGAATTCCCGATGACGGCCCCGCCGGATCCGTGGAACTTCCCCCGGCGCAACCGCATCATCAGCGGGCTGAGCCGGGGCGTGATCGTGGTGGAGGCCGCCGCCGTCAGCGGCTCGCTGATCACCGCCAAATGGGCGGAAGAACAGAATCGGACGGTCTTCGCCGTCCCCGGCCGCGTAGACAGCCCGTCGAGCGTCGGGTGCCACTCGCTGATCCGCGACGGAGCCACCCTGATTGAGAGCGCCGACGACGTGATCCGCGAGCTCGGCTCGCCGCTCACCCGCGAGCCCGACACCGAGCTTGTGCCGATCATGCCGCCCGACCTCAGCGAGACCGAGAAGAAGATCATGGCGGTGCTGGATCGCGAGCCGAAGCACATCGACGACCTGATCACGACCACGGGCATGCCGGCCGGGCAGGTGTCGAGCTGTCTCGTGATGCTCGAGATCAAGAAGCTAGTGGCGCAACTGCCCGGAAAGAATTTCACACTGGCGTGATTGATGGCTGAGTGGACCGAGTGGACGAAGTGGACGAAATGGACGCAGTGGACGAGGGCGATAGGTGCCCAACGCCCAATGCCCAATGCCCAATGCCCAATGCCCAACGCCCGAACCAGGAGCTGCTTGATGCACAATCGACCGATCGCGATGGTTGCCGTGATACTGGCCCTGTGCGCGTGGGTCGCTCCGGCGGGGGCTGCCCGCGACCGCCTGACCGCGGTGGGCCACATCTCGTGGGATTTCCAGGGGGGAGCCGGCCGGTGGCGGTTCATCGCGTGCTCCGGCGAGGTCGTGCCCGACGCCGCCAACGGCGCCAACCAGGTGATGCGGCTGATGGTCGATCTGCCCACGCCCGCAGCGATGGCGGCCGACGTGAACCTCGACGCACAGCACCTCGGGCGGATCGCGTACAGGGTCTACGTGCCCCCGAACGCGCCTTGGGAGATCAAGCCGCTGTTCTACCTGAAGGACAAGGACGGCCTGTGGTTCCAGACGCTGCGCGACGAGCCGCTCGAGCCCGGCAAGTGGAGCGAGCACGTGGTGGACGTGTCGCCCGACAGCGTGGAGCTGCAGCCGCGCGGGCATTTCCGCCGGTGGAACGCCTACCTCTCCCACAAGATGAACCTGATCGGCATCAAGTTCATCTCGCCGGAGCCGTACAAGGGCCCGATCTGCATCGACGACATCCGCGGCTACCGTGTGACCGAGGAGCGCGAGCCGCTGCGCATCCTCAACTTCACCGTCAACGCCGCACAGGTGAAGCGGTTCGACAAGTTCGAGGTGACGCTGCAGCTCAACCGGGCGTTCCGCAATCCGTTCGATCCGGGCGAGATCGACATCCAGGGCCACTTCACCACGCCCAGCGGCAAGGTGCTCGGCGTTCCCGGCTTCTACTACCAGCAGTACATCAGCGCGCTCGAGGGCGACGAAGAGAAGCTCACCCCGGTCGACATGAGCTGCTGGAAGATCCGCTTCGCCCCGGCGGAAGTGGGCACGCACCAGTTCGAGATCGAGGTGAAGGCCGGCTCCGACCAGTTGCGGACGGGAAAGCGCAGCTTCGTGGCGACGCCGTCCGACAACCCCGGCTACCTGCGCGTGAGCAAGCAGGACTACCGCTGCCTGGAGTT
>DATKYA010000200.1:0-3306 GCA_035528775.1 Planctomycetota bacterium
GGCCGCGCGCAAGGCGACGGATGATGATTTCAGGAGCCGGGACTTGCCCGGGAATTCCGATTCCACTCCCGAGCAGATCGTTGGCCAGGGCACGGCCCGGATCGAGTCGCGCGACGGGGACGTGGCGGTGGTGTGCGTG
The DNA here is from genome assembly GCA_035528775.1 of Planctomycetota bacterium. GTDB lineage: Bacteria > Planctomycetota > PUPC01 > JABMSA01 > JABMSA01 > DATKYA01. The sequence continues at coordinate 140 of DATKYA010000200.1, forward strand.
GATAGTGTGAACAACCGCACGCGGTATTTCGTGGACCTTGCGAAGAAGGCGCTGGTGAAGATGGAGCATTACCGGCAGGAGAGGCCGTCGGGGTCGTGGAGCGGAATACAGCAGGCCGCCGCTGCGAATGCCGGTGATGATGCGCAATTCCGGCTGACCGGGCGGACCGAGTACGACGAGCACAAGGCGTTCGGCGAGCGGATTGTTCCGCTGCGCCAGCGCTACTTCAATGCTGACGGCAACCTTGGATACGAGATTCGCTACGATGAGATGGAGGTGGGCCAGGTGGCGGCGAAAGTCGAGTTCGCCCCGCCGACCGATTGGCTGGTGGGGGTGTATCCGCTGCCGAGGGTGGCGGATGCGAAGCGAAGGGTCGATGAGGTCGAGCGGCGGCTGGGCGAGATAACGGGCCGGGAGCATTTCGTGCTGGCGCTGGTGCTGGAGCAGGCGGGGAAGTTCGGCGAGGCGGCGAAGGCGGTCCAGCGGGCGATGGAAACCCGCAAGGACGATCCGTACCTGGTGCTGTACCATGGCTGGCTGCGGGCGTGCGGTGGCGACAAGCAGCCGTTGATCGAGGCGGCGGCCAAGGCGGAGCAAATGGCGGATGGGCCGGTGAAGTATCGCGTGATCCGCGCGATCTACGATCTGTTGGGGCAGGCCGGGATGGAATCCGAGCGGCAGCCGTACGTGCAGATGCTGTTCGATCTTGCCCCGAGGAAGGGCTACGACCCGGTGAACTGGTGCGGGCAGCTCGCGCGGTTCCACAAGGATGCGGGCGACCTGGCGAAGGCACGCGAGCTGTGGCAGAAGCTGCTGGCCGAGATGCCGGAGAATGGTTACGCGTGGTCCCAGGCGGCGCAGTTCTACGGCGGCTACCCGGAGACGGCCGACGAGGCGGAGGCGGCGTACCTGAAAGCACGCGAATTGGGCTACAACATCAGCTCGTCGCTGGCGTCGTTCTACCGCAATCGCGGCGAGTACGACAAGGCGATCGTGGAGTTCAGGCGGTCGATGGACAGCGATTATGTGGATTCGTGGCGGGTGCGCGAACTCCTGAACATGATAGACGAGACGACGGGCGGCGAGGCGGCACTGAAGGAAGCGGAATCGCTGCTCGCCGCGCAGCAGGATTCACAGAAGCGCAAACAGATCGCGCTCGGATGCGTGTATTACCTGCGCGACAATGATCGCGGCGCTCCGGGCGCGTCCGAGTTCATCAAGCGGCTGATCGATCCATTCATGGAAGACACCGACGTGCTGCGGGAGTTGCTGCAGATGCGGCAGTACCATGGCGTGGTGCTGTTCGATCCGATGCCGGAGATCGAGAAGCGGTTCGCCGGCCCGGCCGCCGACTACGGCCAGGCGCTGTGGCGGGTGCAGGCGATCGGGGCGATGGCAAACGGCGACTACCGAGATGCGGCGGTGCGGCTGCTGGCGGCGCTGCCCGAGCCGCAATTCGAGCTGACCGAGCAGCAACAGGCGGAGTATGCCTATCAACTGGTAACTGCCAAGCTGCGCGTTCAAAGCGACGACGCCATCGCCGCCTGCGAGCACATGCTGGGGCTGAATTACCCCGAGGGCGACTACCGCCCGCGCGATATCCGGCGCCAGATCATCAGCGCGCTGACCGAAAAGGACGAGCTTGACAGGGCGGTTGCCGCGCTGGTTGAGTCCATGACGAAGGACCCCGGGGACCAAAACATCGCCTACACAATGCAGCGTGCCGTGCAGAAGTTGCGGGAAAAGAAGCGCACCGACCTGCTGCTATCCCTTTACTCCGGGATGCGTGAGGCGATGCCGGAGCAGGACTTCTACTGCCGAATCCAGATCGCGCTGCTGAAGGCGGAGCAGAAGAAGACGCAGGAAGCGTATGATGAGCTGTGGTCGGTGCTGCGCGAAACCGACACGGCGCTAGTGGCACAAGAAAACGGCGATGACGAACAGGCCGCGGATGCCGCATACTACTTCTATCACGCCGGCCGGGCGCTGGTGAAGGTGACGGCGAGCGATGACGAGCTGAAGGCGAAGCTGAATGCGGCCGTGGCCGAGCGGGCGGGCGCGGAGAAGGCCGACGGCGACGCGCGATGGAATGCGTTGCAGGCCGACTTGCTGCGCGCCCGCGGCAGGTTCGCCGAGCTGATCGCGCTGCTGCAGAAGCTGTCGGTTCGCCAGTCGGACGGCGATGCGTGGTCGCGGCGGCTCGCGGGCGTGTATGCTTCCACGCGCTGCTACGAGGATGCGGCCGGCATCTACCGGAAGCTGGTCGAGAAGGATCCCGGCGACTTCCCCGCACTGATGGAGCTGTGCAAGCTCGCCGCGGCACAGCGGCAGCCCAAGCAGGAGCAGGAATACTGGCAGGCGTTCCTGAAGGCGCTGCCGGAAGATGATAACTACCTCAGCCAACTCGCGCGGCAGTTGTCGCAGAGCGGGCAGACGGCCCGGGCGATCGACGTCTACGAGAAGCTGTTGAGCTTCGCGAGTTATCGTGCAAACAACCTCGCGGAGGAATACCAGAAGCTCGGCCGTAAGCTGGATGCGGCTATGGCCTACGTGAGAGCGGCGCGGCCGGGCAACCGCAACCGGTCCACGAGCTACAATTCGTTCGGGCAGATCTGGCCGCTGATCAGGGAGGAGGGGACGTTCGACAAGTTCGCGGTGGCACTGGAGAAGGAAATCGCGGCGACGACGCTCGCACCGCACCGAGTGCGCCTGATGGCGCTGCTGGCTGACATTCATGCGAAGCGAGGGGACAAGCAGCATGCGGCGAGTTGGGCGGAGCAGGCATTCGCCGATCCGGCCGCGACAGCCCTGCAGCCAGTGTTCGACGCGGCGCTGGAAGTTTACCGAATCGCAGTCCCCGACAAGAACCTCGTGTCGGTGCTGCGTAAGGCCGTGGACGAGCCGGCAGCGGCCGGCCAGCCCGTGCCCGAGTGGCGGCGCGTGCGGCTGGCACGGGAGTTGTTCTATGCGGGTAATCCCGAAGAGGGCGAGAAGATCCTGCGTGCTGCAATGGAACAGGCCTTATCGCGCCAGCGCGCTGCGATGCTGGTCGAGCTTGCCGACCTGCTCGGGAAGACGGAGCCGGCGCGGGCGGTTGCGATCTACGACGAAGCGGCGGCCAGCGCGGACGTGAAGACGGCGCGCACCGCCCTGCTGCGGAAGGCCGA
>DATKYA010000201.1:0-3086 GCA_035528775.1 Planctomycetota bacterium
CTGGCAGCGAACGGGCATCTTCGAGTTTCCTGTCGCCGCATTGGCGAATGCCCGTAGGGGCGGGCCACCGTTGCCCGCCCGTGCTGCCCGCAAAGCGGGCTGCAATCTGATCATGCGCAGATAATTCAGACGCTGAGTATAACACTGCAACGCTGTTTCGCTGGAAGCCCTTGGGCCGGCATGTAGGGGCGGGCTGAGGGTATCTTCGTTCGCGGTCTTGTGCGCCCGATCCCTTGCGCTGCATCGTTCCCGCGAACGAAGATACCCGAATCGCCCGCCCTTGTCCCTGATCGCGTAGGGCGGGCGATTCGCGGCGACCGCGGCGGTCGCAGAAGACATCGCTCAGCCCGCCCCTACCTGCGCCCACGAAACGTTTACACACCGCCGCCACGGGGTGCCCGCCTTTTCCCTTGATTTCCTGCCGTGGACGGGGTATAAAAGAGGGGCAGACACAGGAGAAACCGGAGGCTGTCATGGCGATCATCATCAGGTGCCCCTCGTGCAGCAAGAACATCGAAATCGCCGAGAAATCGGCGGGCAAGCGGGTGATCTGCCCGCTGTGCAAGCAGGAGTTCATGGCTCCGGGGGCGGCGCAGCCGGCAGCGCCGAAGCCGGCTCCACCTGCGACTGCGGCGAGGCCTGCATCGGCGCCCGTGCCGCGGGCTGCTCCGCCGAAACCCGCGGCGCCTCCGGTTGCGCCCGCGGCTGCGAAACCTGCGCCTCCGGCGCCGGCGCGTCCAGCCGCCCCGCCCAAGCCGTCAGGCCCAACCAGGCTCGATGAGCCGTCGGCGCGCGGCTCGTGGCGGAAGACGGAAGACGCCTCAACAACGCCGCTGCACCGGATCGTCCCTCCACCGCCCCCTCCGCCCGCCGCTCCGACTCCGTCTGCCCCGGCAGCGCCAGCCAAGCCCGCAGGGAGCGTGCATGCGAAGCCGCTTCCACCCACACGGCCGGTCGCGCCCACATCCCAAGCCGACGAACAGGCCGGCGAGCGGCGTGCCTACTACCGCCGTGCCCCCAGCAAGCTCGCCACCGGAATCCGCATCGCCTGCCTCGTCCTCGTGGTCGTCGGAGTCGTCCTCGCCACTATCTATCTGCCCTCGATTTTCAAAGCCGCCACCATCGCGGGCGGGCCTCGTGAATTGTTCTTGAAGATGAAGGAGGCCGTTGCATCAGGCGACACCGTGCTGCTCAACGCACTGATGGCCCCCGAAGACCGGCAACTGGACGAAGCGGACAAGGCCCAACTGGTCGCCTTCCTCACGAGCCAGCCCGGGAGTGTCCTGCCGAAGAAGCAGGATACCGCGTCGCTCGTCATGGCGTGCCTCAATACACGGAACTTCCGGATCGCCTCGTGGAAATACGTCAAGGCTAGCCAGGAAGCTCGCGAGGGGGCGGTGCTGTTCACCGATGACATGGAGAATACGCTGGCCATCCCCATTGTGCGGAAGGCTGTCGGCTGGCGGCTGATGCTGGCGGAATACACGGTGAAGATGGTGAAGGTATTCAACGCGGGTCAGTTGAAGAAGCAGCAGTCCGATGCCGGAAAGACGGCGCCCAAGGCAAAGCCGAAAGAAGACGACACGTCACAAAAGCTCGATCTCGACCCGTCCGATACCACGAAGAGTACCGAACCTGCGAAATGATGAATGCGGGATGAGGGCTGGTCGCCGGACCTCATTCCGCATTCCGCGTTCCCCATTGATCATTGTGGGTGCCTGAAAGGCCACGGCATCCTCCGCGTACCAGAGGAGTTGTTCGTTCATATGGGCAAGGAAGACTTCAGCCGGTTCACCGTTCACATGATAGCCAACGCCCACGTCGACCCGGCGTGGTTGTGGCAATGGAAAGAGGGCCGCGACGAGGTGTTCAACACCTACCGCAGCGCGCTGAACCTGATGCGGGAATTCCCGCAGCTCACGTTTACGTGCAGTGCGGCCGTCACCTATCGCTGGATCGAGGAAGCCCGGCCGGCGATGTTCGACGAGATCCGCGCGTACGTGGCCGAAGGGCGGTGGGAGATCGTCAACGGCTGGTGGGTCCAGCCCGACTGCAATCTCCCGGCCGGCGAGTCGTTCGTCAGGCACTCGCTGTACGGCAAGGGCTACTTCCTCGACAAGTTCGGCGTGGACGTGAAGACAGGCTACAACGTCGACAGCTTCGGTCACTGCAGCGCGCTGCCGATGATCCTGAAGCGGGCGGGCTTCGAGCACTACGTGTTCTTCCGGCCGGGCCCGCACGAGAAGGAGTTGCCCGGCAACCTGTTCTGGTGGGAATCCGACGACGGCAGCCGCGTGCTGGCGCTGCGTGCCCCGCATCACTACGGCACGTGGGGGCTGGTCGACTTCGCCGAGCGCGTGACCGACGCCTGCCGCATGTGGAATTCCCCGACGACGCACCTGGCGTGCTTCTACGGCATGGGCAACCACGGCGGCGGCCCCACCCGCGAGCACATCAGGGACATCATGAACGTGCAGCAGATGCCGGGCATGCCGCGGATCGAGTTTTCGACGCTCGCCCGGTTCTTCCAGGCGGCGCTCGCCGAATCCACTGATTACCCGGTGGTGCACGACGACCTCCAGCACCACGCCGTCGGCTGCTACACCGCCGTCTCCGAGATCAAGCGCGAGAACCGCCAGTGCGAATCGCTGCTGCTGGCGTCCGAGCGGATGGGCACGTGCGCTGCGTCGCTGGGGGGCCCGTCCCGCCGGCACGTCTTCGCCCAGGCGTGGCAGAAGGTGCTGTTCAACCAGTTCCACGACATCCTGGCGGGCAGTTCGATCCGCCCGGTGTATGACGATGTTGCTGAAGACTACGCGGCGGTGCGGGTGGACGCGAACGCCGTGCTGTCCGATTCACTCGACCTGATCGCCCGCGAGATGAACACGCAAGGCCCGGGCCAGCCGCTGGTGCTGTTCAACACGCTACCGTGGGAGCGGACCGATGCGGTCGTTGCCGACCTGCTGCTGCCCGACTTCAACACGCAATTCCGACTGGTCGATGCCGATGGGCGTGAGCTGCCGGTGCAGGTGATCGACCGCGTGGACCAGGCGGGGGGATGCAGGACGCGCGCCTGCTTCGTAGCC
>DATKYA010000202.1:0-2063 GCA_035528775.1 Planctomycetota bacterium
GTCGGGGTCGAACGGCAGGATGTCGGCGAATTCCTTCTTCGGCGGGGCCGTCCAGATCAGGAAGCCTCCCTGCTCGACGTAGCGGCGGATGAGGGCTTCGGTCTCGGGCTTCGCAGGGCCGAACACGAGTGCGGCGTCGGATTTCGTCAGCAGCCAGTCGGCGGACGCGGCATCCCATTCATCCTGCCGGGGCATGGCGTTGACTTCCGGGCCCATGGCGCGGAAGACTTCCTCGCCCGTGAGCTTGTACCAGATGTCGAACCTGACCGGCAACCGGCGCTCGAGCGAGCTCAGCGATACCAGCGGCCACGCCGTGCGCTGCTGTCCCATCACCCAGACGTGTACAGGCTCATCCTGCGCCGCCGACGCAGCATGCAGCACGAGCGCCGCGAGAACGATTCCGAGCGCGCACGATCTCCTCATCGTAAACTCCTTTCAGCGCCGCCGGACCAACTGTGACGAGGGCGAACACGACGGTTCGCCCCTACGGCCAACTGGAGATGGTTCGAACATCCGGGCAGGGCGAAGGCAATGTCTACAATCGTACGAATGCCGCTACCACGCCCAATATCCCGTAGGGGCGAACCATCGTGTTCGCCCCGCGTGCGTCACTGACGCACGCTAAACTCAGACCGGGGAGAAACCAGCCCCTAGCCGACATCGCGGTCCATCAAGATTCGGCCGGTTTCCGCGGCTGTTGGGCCGGCCGAGTCGGCTCGAGCTGCGGGACCGGGATTTCCACCGTCACGGCCGGGGCGTTCGGCAGGTAACCGCCGATCTTCTTCAGCCGCGCCTGCAGCTCGGTGACGGGCACCCGCCGTGTGCCGGTCTTGCGGTCCACTGCGATAGCCGCCGCCACGCCCGCCGCCTGGCCTGTGATGTAGCAGCCGGGCATCACGCGAATCGACCCCTGAATGTAGCGGTCGGCGCTGATGCAGCGGCCAGCCACCAGCACGTTATTCAGCTTTCGCGGAATCAGCGTGCGATACGGGATGCCGTAGCTCTCGCCGGGCTGATAGCGCAGCGCCTTGAATTCCTCCTGGAACGCCTTGAACGTCTTGATGTCGGGACTGGAGGGGTGGATGTCTACCGGATACGCATAGCGGCCGATCTCGTCGTCGAAGGTCGCCCGCTTGTGGAAGTCGTCGAGGCACAGCACGTAGTCGCCTATGATGCGGCGCGTCTCGCGAACGCCCAGCAGCGAGCCGGTTGCCACGAGTTGCAGATTGTCGTAGCCGCGCAGGAATTCCTTGTAGAATTCCTCGTACTCGAGCATGGTGCGGCGGCCCTCGATGAGGGCCTTGGTGAGCGAGCGTTCGTCGGTGCCATCAACCCCGAAGGTATGGCCGATGTTGCCGCCGCCCACCCCCACGCCGACGGGCCACATGCCGGGGTGGTGGCGGTCGTTGATCTTCGTGCGGCCCTCCTCGATGGCCTTGATGAGGACCGGCTCGGCCCACCTGTTTTTCGCGCAGGCGATGGGCCAGTCGATCCCGCACCACAGGCTGCACAGGGTGCCGGGCATCAGGTTGCCGTTTGCGTCGCCCTTCTCAAACGGTGCCCCGGCCCATGCGGCGAGGTCGCCGTCGCCGGTGCAGTCGATGAAGATGTTCGCCTTCACGGCAAAAACGCCGCTCTTGGCCGCGCAGATGGCGCAGGTGACCGTTCCGTCTTCAACTTCCACGCCGATCATCTGCGTCTGGAAGGTGAAGGCCATCCCGCACTCGAGGGTCATGTCATCGTAGACGCGCTTGAGCACCTCGGCCTTGATGTGCAAGCCGCCCCAGTCGCTGTCGCGCTTGTCGTAGGGGCCAGCCCCGCCGGCGTCGAACAGCCGGTCGTGTATCTCCTTCCCGAATCCGCCCGCGAGGAAATTCACGTGGTCGGTGAACTGCATGAACGCGGGGACGAGTCCGGCGGTTCCCATGCCGCCGAAGCAGGTGTGGCCTTCGGCGAGGTAGACGCTTCGGCCTTGGCGCGCGGCCGTAACGGCTGCCGCCACGCCCGCCGGACCCCCGCCCGCCACGAATACGTCAACGGTGTGCCGTACGGGGATCTTTCGG
>DATKYA010000203.1:0-11464 GCA_035528775.1 Planctomycetota bacterium
CATTCATCGGGGAAATCCAGTTCTATTGATCCACAGATGACACAGATTGCACAGATGAAGAAGAGGAAGAATGGGAGGGGTGGCCCTCTTCGTCCATTTCCTCTTCATCTTCTTTCTTCTCTGTGAAATCTGTGGATCATCTTCTTCCGCATTTTCAGCCCAGCGCCCGCCTCACCACAACCACCGCTTCATGCAGATTGGCCACCACATGGTTCGGCGTGAAATCGGTGTCGGGCCGGCGGCCGGGGTTCCTCACCCACGCCGTGGCGATGCCGAATGTGCTGGCGGTGGCGAGGTTCTCCATCTTGTCGTCGAAGTAGAGCCGCCGGCCGGTTTTCGGGAGTCGGTCGACCAGCCGCTGGAAGATTTTGGAATGGGGCTTGGTGCAGCCTTCGCGGCCGCTGATGATGGTAGTGTCGAACAGCGTGTCGAGCTTCGCCCGCTTCAGCAGCGTCTCGGCCCAGTCGGTGGGCAGCTCCGTGATCAGTGCGAGGAAGTAGCGGCCCTTCAGCTCGCGGACGAGATCGAGCCCGGGCTTGGGCTGCAGCTCGGCCAGCATCCGCTGCTCCTGCTCGTGCCAGTCGTCGAACAGCCCCTGCCAGAACTGCTCGCGCGTGATCTTGCCCACTGCGTACCGGCGGTATCGGTGCCGCAGCTCGTTCACCGTCAGGGCGTCGCTCACCTTCTGGAACAGCTCCTCGGAGACGAAGTGCCCGCCGTCATACAACACGCCCATCATATCGAAGATCACGGTGTCCACGGTTCAGATGCCCCTGCAACAAGCTCCGGGAGAAGGCGAGCGATCATGCGAATTACTTCTCGTCGTCATCGGCCTGCTCGTCCGCATCATCGAGCTCGACGTCCTCCTCATCGGGATAGCCGTCTTCATCCACAAGCTCATCGGCTTCGTCTTCGCCTTGCGGCTCCTCCGAGTCCGTTTCGGCGGGAGCCTCGGCAGGCTCTTCGCGGCCGGTCTGCTTGCGGCGTTCTTCGTCCTCGGCAAGCGCCTTGTCGATCAGTTTCGACAGCTCGATGCTCTTACGGGGGTACTCGTCGAACACGAAAACGATCTCGGGTGCGAACCGCACGTGGAGGCGCTTGGCCACCTCGCGCTGCACGTGCCCCCGGGCGTGCCTGATCGCCGCATCCGTCAGCTTCACGTCCTTGTCGCTTCCCAGCACGGAATAGAAGACCTTCGCCGAGCGCATGTCGGGCGACAGGTCCACCTTCGTGATCGTCACGAATCCCAGCCGCGGGTCCTTCAGCCGGAACAGGATGATGTTGCTGGCCAGTTCCTTGATCAGTTCCTGGATACGGTCGTGTCGTACACTTGCCACGAGATGAGCTTCCTGAAAGTGTTTTATGTCGGCAGATCCGGGTCCTCCCACGCCTCATTGTCGGGCTGAGAGCAATCCCGCTTCGCAGTTTTTCCGGCGGCAGCAGCGGCCGTCTACGAATAGAACTCCATCTTGTAGTCGATCAGCTCGGCCTTGTGGCCGTTGGAGATATGATTGATGACGCTGGAGAGAACGGAGTTGACGAACTGCTGCTCGTTGCCCACGGCAGCAACGCCAAGCACGGCATGCTGGTGGCTGTCGAGCAGGTCCACTTCCGCGATCGAGACGTTGAACTTGTTGCGGATCTGATCGCGGATGCTCTTGATTACCCTCCGCTTGTCCTTGAGGCTCCTGGCCTCGCGGATCAGGAGCCTGATTTCAAGCATGCCTGTTATCATTGCGGTTGTTGAGGTTTCCGGCAATCCGCTGCCCGTGAGCGGGCATTCGGCCCATCTTCCCCGGCGAGAAGCCCGAGACGCCCATTCGGCGGGTGTCTCTCCTACAGCTTGTGTGAAAAGCAGTCTGGCCGATGTAGAGACGTGCCGGTGGCACGTCTCAGACGCCCGACCGTCTTCGGTCGGCACCCACACGGGGCGTCTCTACGTAGGCGATAGGGGATTTTCACACACACTCCTACAGCTTCCTCGCGATTTTCTCGATCATGTAGGCTTCAACCGTATCGCCTTCCTTGACGTCGTCGAAGTTGACCAGCCTGATGCCGCACTCGAAGCCGGTGGCGACCTCGCGGACATCCTCCTTCAACCGGCGCATCGATTGCACTTTGCCATCGTAGATGATGCGGCCGTCGCGGATGACCCGCACGTTGTCGTTCCGGGTGAGGCGGCCGTCGGTCACCTTGCCGCCCAAGATGACGCCGAACTTGGACGACTTGAAGATGTTGGTGACGGCCAGGTGGCCCATGGTCACTTCCTTCTTCTCCGGCTCCAGCAGGCCTTCGAGTGCTTTCTTCATGTCGTCGACGGTCTGGTAGATGACCTGGTATCGGCGGATTTCGACGCCCTTATCTTCGGCCAGCGCCGTCGCCCGCTCCTCGGGCACCACCTGGAATGCGATGACGACCGCATCGGACGCGTCGGCGAGCAGCACGTCGGACTCCGTGGCCGCGCCCACGCCGGAGTGCAGCACGTTGACGCGCACTTCCGACGTGGCGAGGTCGTTGAGCGCCTTGGTGAGCACTTCAACACTGCCCTTCACGTCGGCCTTGATGATCACCTTGGCTTCCTTGACCTTCGCTTCGGCCAGATGGCTGAACAGCGTTTCGAGCGTGACGTGCTTGCGGCGGGCGAGTGCTTCTTCGCGACGGCGGCGCTGGCGTTCTTCAACGAGGCTCTTGGCCCGCTGCAAGTCGCTCACCACCTGCATCGTGTCGCCGGCTTCGGGCACGAGGTCCAAGCCGGAAATCTCGATGGGGGTGGCAGGGCCGGCCTCGTCGAGGTCGCGCCCCTGGTCGTCCTGGATGATCCGCACCCTGCCGAACGCCGAGCCGCAGATCACGTAGTCGCCCCGCCGCAGCGTGCCCTCGCGGACCAGCAGCGTGGCCACCACGCCCATCCCCTCGCTCAGGTGGGCCTCCAGCACGGTGCCCGCCGCCGGCTTGTTGGGGTTGGCCTTCAACTCCAGCACCTCGGCCTGCAGGATCAGGATCTCGAGCAGGTCCTCGATACCACGGCCGGTGAGGGCCGAGACTTCGACGAACTCGGTCTGCCCGCCCCAGTCGGGCGAGGCCAGGCCGTGCTCCACGAGCTGCTGTCGCACACGCACCGGGTTGGCTTCACCCTTGTCCATCTTGTTCAACGCCACCACGATCGGCACGGTGGCCGCCTTGGCGTGGTTGATCGACTCCACCGTCTGCGGCATCACGCCGTCGTCGGCCGCGACCACTAGCACCACGATGTCGGTCACGTTTGCCCCGCGGGCACGCATCGCCGTGAACGCCTCGTGGCCGGGCGTATCGAGGAACACCACGCGATTGCCGTGGATCTGGACCGAGTAGGCGCCGATGTGCTGCGTGATTCCGCCGAACTCCTGCTCGGTCACGTTCGTGCGGCGGATGCGGTCCAGCAGCGACGTCTTGCCGTGGTCCACGTGGCCCAGGATCGTCACGACCGGTGCACGCGGCAGCAGGTCTTCGGGGCGATCCGGCGGGGCGCCCAAGTCCAGCACCTGCTCCTCGAGCGTCTTCGGCTTCTTGATGTTGATCTCCACGTCGTATGCGGCCGAAATCTCCAGCAGCATGTCCTCGGTGAGGGAATCGTTGATCGAGACCACCATCCCCTTCAACATCAGGCTGCGGATGATGTCGTTGGCTCGAACGCCCGCGACGCTGGACAGATCGCGGACGGAAATGGGGACTTCGACGTCGACCGACTTCGGGCGCTCGTGCCTGACGGCGAGGGCGCCGCGCCTGTCGCGGCGTCTCCGCGGCCTGAAGATGACCTGACGGTCTTGGAACTGTTCGGTCTTGGGAGGACGCCAGACGACGCCTTCGGCGGCGCCTTCGGCTCGCTCACGAGATTTTTCGCGGCCCTTGCCGCCCCGCACGCGTTTTTCCTTGGCGGCGGCTTCGGACGCCGCGGCGGCTTCGGAAGCCCTCTCGGGGCGCTGTCCGGCGAACCGGCGGGGGCGCTCAAACTCTTCGCGGCGCGGCTCACCGGGCCGGGGCGGCGGCGGAGGAGGTATAGTGCGGGGCGCTGGGCGCGGAGGAGGACGCGAACCGGGCCGGAACGTGCGGCCGGGGGCGGGCCGCCCGCCGCCGGGGCCGGGCCGCTGGAACCTGCCTTGCTCGCCCCCCGGGCGTGGCCGCTCATGGGGTGGGCGCGGAGCTGCCGTCGGAGCCTGCGGAGCCTGGGTTGCTGCTGCGGCGGCCGCGGCCGCCGCCTCGCGAGCGGCCTTCTCCCGCTCCTTGCGCCATATCATCTCCTTGCGCAGCACCTCCGCGATCGGCTCGGGAACCGCACTGAGGTGCGTCTTCACCTTGATGCCGCGGTCTCGACACCGCGCCACGAGCTCTTTGCTCGATACGCCCAGTTCTTTCGCCAATATGTGCAATCTGATGCCCAAAACGTTTCCTCCCGAGTTGTATTCCTGCGTCCGCAGTTCGGCCGCCGGTCTGAGGCGACCCGGACGGTCATACAGCTAGGCTAGTGCGAATCGTCGTGCTTGGCCGGAGTCTCGTCAGGCTCTCCCTGCTGGGGCTCCGCTTCTTCCGCCGGTTCCGGTTCGTCGCCGGAATCCTGCGCCGGCTCGACTTCATCGGCAGGCTCGGCGGCAGGCTCTTGCTTGCCGGCAGCCTCTTCGGCGGGTTCCTCCGCTTCATCGGCGGCGGGTTCAGCCTCGCCCTCGGCGGCGGGTTCAGCCCCGCCCTCGGCGGGTTCCTCCGCGCCCTCGCCCTCGCCCTCGGCGGGTTCCTCCGCGCCCTCGGCCTCGGCGGCGGGTTCGGCCTCGCCCTCGGCGGATGGCGCTTCAGCTTCGGCGGCAGCCTCGCCTTCGGCCGCCGGCTGCTGCAGCCCGCCTTCGAACATGATCTGGCGTGCCGCCTCGATCAGGATCTTGGCTTCATCTTCGGTCATGCCCTTCAGCGAAGCAAGGCTCTCGACGGTCGATTCCGCCAGGTCGGTGAGCGTGTAGCCCAGCCGCACCACTCTGCCGAGGGTGTCTTCCGACACGTTCTGCACGCGGCTGAGGTAGTGCCGGGTTTCATCGGCCAGCCGGTCAGATTCCTCCTTGCTCATCACGTCGATATCCCAGTGCGTCAGCTTGGCGGCGAGCCGGACGTTCTGCCCTTTCTTGCCGATGGCAAGCGAGAGCTGGTCGTCGGGTACGACTACCTTGGCGCGGTTCAGGCCGTAGTTGAGCGTGATGCTGAACACTTCGGCCGGGCTGAGCGCCTTGGCGATGAACATCTCGGGCTGGTCGTTCCACGGGACGATATCGATCTTTTCGCCGCCCAGCTCCGCCACGATGTTCTTGATGCGGCTGCCGCGGACGCCCACGCAGGCTCCGACGCAATCGACGCGCGAATCGGAGGAGATGACCGCGATCTTCGTGCGGCTGCCCGGCTCGCGGGCTAGGCCCTTGATCTCGATGATGCGGTCGGCCACCTCCGGCACCTCCAGCTCAAACAGCCGCTTGATGAGGTCGGGGTGCGTTCGCGACAGCAGCACCTTCACCTTCTGCCCTTCGCGCTTCACATCGATCACGTAGAATTTCAGCCGCTCGCCGGGGCGGTAGGTGTCGTCCCGCACCTGCTCGCGTTTCGGCAGGATGCCTTCGATCTTGCCGAGGTTGATGATCACGGTCGGGCCTTCGACGCGCTGCACCGTGCCGTTCACCACGTCGTGGATCTTGGCTTCCCATTCCTGGAAAACGACCTCGCTCTCGGCTTCCTTCACCTTCTGGATGATCACCTGCTTGGCGGTCTGGGCGGCGATGCGGCCGAATTCAGCCGGCGAGAGCGGTGTGTCCCCGTCGAACGCGAGGATGTTGCCCGTCTCCCGGTCGATCGTCACCATGATGCTGTCCCGCTGGCCGTACTTCTTGCGTGCGGCCGAGAGGAGTGCGTCTTCCAGGCACTTGAACACGATCTCTTTATCGATGTCTTTATCGCGGTGGATGCTGTCCACCAGCCTCAGCAGTTCTCCATTCATGCGATCCGGCTCCCTTGACAGGCCATTGGGTCCGCGGCTCTTCCCCCAGTCTGCAAACCACAAGGCCCGACTCTCAAACACCCGACGATACAACGCGGATGAAAGCAGAACCCTGTAGCCTGTAGCTTGAGGCCGTGCAGCCGGCGGCTCGGCCTGCATTCTTCACGGAAATAAAAAAGTGGGATTGGATTCCCACTTTCAATGCTTGCCCCGAACTCCGTTGGGCCGGGCGCTGCGGGAAATCCTGCGTGGCCGCCCGGGGCGAGCGCGCCGGCGCTTCACCCCGCAACGATCACAAGGATCGCCCCTACGCCGAACCGTTCAGCGAAATGTTCTTTCCGCTGACGGCATCAAAAATGTGAATCCTGTCGAGATCCACCATAAACTCGAGTTCCTGGCCGACTTCGATCCGATGACGGGAATCAATCTTGCAGATCAGATCGCTCTTGCCGGGGTTGACGTAGACGATCATCTCGTCGCCCAGTGGCTCAACGACGTTCACCCTGGCCTTGAAGGTGCTGCCGGGGATGGCATCGGCGGAGCGGTCCTGGATGTTCTCCGGCCGCATGCCCAGCGTGGCGGCGCCGCCCGCGTGCTCCTTCATCCGCTGCTGGAGTCGGTCGGGCAGCACGATCTGCACGCTGCTGCCGTCCTGCACGAAGAACACCTTCCCGTTCCTCAGCTCCAGCCGGCCGTCGAGGAAGTTCATCGGAGGCGTGCCGATGAAACCGCCCACGAACCTGTTGGCCGGGTAGTGGTAAACCGACAAAGGCGTATCGAGCTGCAGGATCACGCCCTCCGCCATCACCACGATGCGGTCGCCCAGTGTCATCGCCTCGATCTGGTCGTGCGTCACGTAAATCATCGTCGTTTCGAGGCGGCGGTGAAGCTTTTGCAGCTCGGCTCGCATTTCGGTGCGCAGCTTGGCGTCGAGGTTGCTCAGCGGCTCGTCGAGCAGGAAGGCCGCTGGTTTGCGGACGATCGCCCGGCCGACTGCCACGCGCTGGCGCTGCCCGCCCGAGAGGGCTTTCGGCTTGCGGTCAAGCAGGTTCTCGATGCCCAGGATCTTTGCGGCTTCCGACACGCGCTGGCCGATCTCCTGCTTGGAGTATCCCCGCAGCATCAGGCCGAAGGCCATGTTCTTGTAGACGGTCATGTGCGGGTAGAGGGCGTAGTTCTGGAAGACCATCGCGATGTCGCGGTCGCGCGGCGGGACGTCGTTCACCACGCGATCGCCGATGCGGATGGTGCCCTCTGTCACATCTTCCAGCCCGGCGACCATTCGCAGCGTGGTGGACTTTCCGCAGCCGGACGGCCCGACCAGCACGATCAGCTCGCGGTCCCTGATCTCCAGGTCCAGGCTCTTCACGGCGGCAACGTCGCCGGGATAAACTTTGGTTACGCCTTCGAGAACTACCTCGGCCATGATATTTCTCCGAAACACGGAGCGGTCGCAGTACGCAAAAAACGCACGCGTGCGGCCCCGACTCCCGCCCAAAAAGAAAGCCCTTCATCGAGGGCCTGCTTGGGGCGGTCCGCCAACTGGAGATAAGCCGAACCCGGACGGGAAAAACGCACGAACAGCCTATTTTTCCAGTACATTCCATTATAAACTATTGATGCGGGAAGTCAAGGGGATTTTGCGGCCTTCGGGGGCTTCCGGCGGGTATGCACGGAGCTCGCTCATGCTGGCAGAACAAGTGTGTTGCTTTCCGCGCCGGGCCGCGCTATAATCCCTGTCTGGCAGGAGCGGGCAGTACCCGGACCCGTGCAGCAGCCGCGGAATCGTGTTGAGGGGGATACGAAATGTTCATTCCCTATCAGGTCGACGTGCCGATGCAGCGGCACCCGTGGGCCAATTACCTTCTCATCGCCGTCACGGCCGCCGCCTCCATCTACGGCTTCAACTGACCAACTGGTCAACCGCCAAAAAGGTTGCACATGGAAAGAATTCGCGAGGCGAACGATATCGAGGTCGTCCACACTGCGGATCTGTGCGTTCTCGGCGGGAGCTGCACCGGCGTCTTCGCCGCGGTTCGCGCGGCGCAGGCCGGGCTGACGGTTGCCCTGGTCGAGAACAACGCCTTCTTCGGCGGCGTGGCAACCGCCGGCCTGGTGAACATCTGGCACTCGCTGTGGGACACCGAGAACAAGCGGCAGATCGTCGGCGGACTGACGCAGGAGATGGTGCAGCGGCTGAAGCGGCGCGATGCCGCGGACGTCCGCGAGCCGAACGAGCACCTCTACGCCATCCTGAATACGGCGGAGCTGGCCTGCGAGCTCGACGAGCTTGTCCGCGAACAGCAAGCGCCCGGCGGCACGCCGCGGATCAGGCCGTTCCTTCACGCGCGCTTCGCCGCACCGCACGTCGAGGATGGCCGCATGATCGCCGCCATCATCGAAGACAAATCGGGCCGGCGGGCCATCCGGGCGTCGTACTTCATCGATGCCACGGGCGACGGCGACGTGATCGCGCGGCTCGGCCTGCCTTTCACGCTCAACGACGATCCCCAGCCACCCACGGTCTGCTGCTACCTGACTGGGCTGGACGATGTGATCCGGCAGAATCCGGGTTTCGAGCTTCAGCGGGCGGTTCATGATCCGCGCTTCCCCAACGCACTGAAGCAGGGTACGCTGTGGTCGGCGCGAGTTCCCGGAGCGCAACAGATCGCAATGGTCGCCGGCACCCGCGCCCACGGGGCCGATTGCAGCGATGCCGACCAGCTCACCCGAGCCGAGATCGAGTGCCGCCGGCAGGTGCGGGCCATCCGCGACATCCTGCGGCACAATTTCACCGGCGGCGAAGCCGTGTCGCTGGCGGCCGTGTCGTCGTACATTGGCATCCGCGAAAGCCGCCACGCGTCCTGCCTGCACCGCCTCACCGAGCTGGAAGTGCTCGACGGCATCCGCTTCCCCGATGCGATCGCGAACGGCAGTTACCGCGTTGACGTGCATCACTCCACCAAGGCGGGCATTACCTTCCGCTACCTCGACGGCACCGAGATCTGCTCCGCGCCCGGCCAGCCGTGGGTGAAAGGCCGGTGGCGGGAGGAGCGGGCAGTCAATCCCACCTTCTACCAGATCCCCTACCGCAGCCTGGTGCCGCAGGGTGCGAAGAACGTGCTGGCGGCGGGCAGGCTCATCGATGCCGATCGCGGTGCCTACGGGGCCATCCGCGTGATGGTCAACTGCAACCAGACCGGCGAGGCCGCCGGGCTTGCCTGTGCGCTCGCTCTTCATGCGGGTGTCGACGTAGGCGAAATCGACACCGCCAGGCTCCGGGAGAAGCTCGCACGGCAGGGGGCGATCGTGATCTGACGAACGATGAACGATGAAGGATGAAGGACGAACGATGAACACGGGCGAACCAACAGTTTCCAGTGCAACCCGGGGCGGTAGCCGCACAATGATGCGTCGTATGCCCCGCGTTCATCGTTCCTCGTTCATCCTTGCTGAAGATTTCCCGTCATGAACTGTTCTCATGGTAAGAACGGGATCACATCTTCACCATTCGAAAGAAGGTCTGCCATGAGCCTCGAGTATATGCTGGAGGAGATGCTGATGGTCCGAGCGTCCGGCGAGGCGCTGGGCGAAGCGGGGATCGCGGATGATTTCTGGGGCGGGCGATATGTCGGCTTTCCGCACAACCACCCTGCATCCATCGCGCTGGTGCGGGCCTGCCTGCCGGGTGCCGGGAATTGCCACACGCTTGACGAGATCGAGCACGCGATGGATGCCGATCCGCGCGTCACGGAGCATCGCCGCGTGTGGGCGGTTCTCATCAGCAAGCTCGAAAAGCTTTCGCACGAGGAACGCGAGGCGATGCACATGACGAGCGTCTACGGCTGGTGGGACTGCAACAAGTTCCACGGCTACGTCTATGAGACGGAGCAGGATGCGAAGGCCGCGCTCCGCGAGGCAGGGGCGTTGGGCACCGTGCTGAACGCGCAGGGTGAGGAAGTAAATTTCGATGCCGCGCTCGCCGCGATGGACCCGGAGCTTGTGCGCGACCTTCATCGCAAGATGGACCCCTGCCCCAAGGAGGAATTCTTCGACACGTATTGCGATTACCACCGCCGCAAGTTCGGCGAGGAATTCATCTTCAACAGGCCGAGAGCGACGGCAGTGGAATGAACAATGAATGAGGAATGAAGAGGAAGAAGGCCACGAAGATGCGAAGGTACGGAGGTCACGAAGAAGAGGAAGATGATGATGATGATGGATTGACGCGGTGGTTGAGCTGTTGAGGGATGGGGAGGTTTCCTTCATCTCTTCATCCCATCTATCCCATTAATCCCTGCTAAAACTCTTCTTCTTCGTGTCCTTTGTGTCTTCGTACCTTCGTGGCCTTCTTCATTCCTCATTACCCCTACGCCCCGGATTGTACGGCCCGCAGCATTCTGAATCAATGGCTTTTCTTGCACGTTCACCCCGTCTTTGCCCGTGCATTTGGGCACCGGAATACGTCTATATAAGTGGAAACGGCACCCGGCAGGCGCCCGCGCTGCCCTTGATCATTGGCACCGGGAACTCTATAATTATATAGAGGACTTGAAACAGGACAGATAGCCGCAATCATGCCGCAGTTCGGGAAAATGCTGATCATCGCCGGGATCGTGATCGTCGCCATCGGCCTGCTGGTGACGTTTGCCGACAGGATTCCCCTGATCGGCAGGTTGCCGGGCGACATTCACATCAGGCGGAAGGGGCTGGTGATCTGGATTCCGCTGGCTTCCAGCCTCCTGCTCAGCCTGGTCCTCACGCTGGTCCTGTGGCTGCTGAACCGCGGAAGATAGGATAGTGGCACCATACCGGGAGTGGACAGATGACCAACGAGACTGACCGGAAGATCAACCTGCTGGCCCGCAACATCGAAACGGTGTTCATGGGCAAGCCGGAGGCCGTGCGGATGACGCTCGTGGGCCTCTTCGCGGGCGGGCACATCCTGATCGAGGACGTGCCGGGCGTGGGCAAGACGACCCTGGCCCGGGCGCTCGCCCGTTCCATCGACTGCTCCTTCCGTCGAATCCAGTTCACGCCCGACCTGCTGCCGTCGGACATCCTGGGCGTATCGGTCTACAATTCCACGTCGAGCGAGTTCGTCTTCAAGCCCGGCCCGATCTTCGCAAACGTGGTGCTCGCGGACGAGATCAACCGCACCACGCCGCGCACGCAGAGCAGCCTGCTGGAGGGGATGAACGACTTCCAGGTAACGGTCGACGGCCACACGTGGCCGCTGCCGCAGCCATTCATTGTGCTCGCCACGCAGAATCCTTACGAATACGAGGGCACATATCCGCTGCCGGAATCGCAGCTCGACCGGTTCTTCCTGAAGATCAGGGTCGGCTACCCCGGTGAAGACGACGAGAAGCGGCTGCTGGGCGGCCAGCGCACCGTCGATCCGCTGGGCGGCCTGAAGCCGGTGGTCTCGGCCGACGACGTGCTGCACGTCCAGGAGCG
>DATKYA010000204.1:0-3294 GCA_035528775.1 Planctomycetota bacterium
ACACCGCGATCCTGTTCACCTCCGACCACGGCACACGCACGGGCGAGCGGGGCGGCATCTTCGGCAAGGGCGGGCCCACCGTCGAGTATGAAGTTGCCCACACTCCCTTCATGATTCGCACGCCCGACGGCGACACCGGCAGCAGCGACATCATCGTGCAGCCGATGGACATCTTCGCGACCGTCGCCGGCCTTGCCGGGGCGCGCGTGCCCACGGGGCTGGACTCCAACGACGTGCTCGCCCTCGCCCGCCGCGGCCAGCCCGGCCCGCGGTCCATCGTCATCGCCGGCAACCAGGTGAAGGAATGGGGCCGCAACGAGGGCACGCTGCTCACCGCAATCGACCGCGAATGGACGCTCTCCTTCACCGCAAAACCCGAGGCCAGCGTGCTGTCACGTCACGGATCGTTCGACAACGTGGCGTCGCAGCATCCCGCCGTGGTCCAGCGCCTGCGGCAGGCAGCCATCGACGAAGTCGAACGCCGCGGCACCGATCCCGCACTCGTCTCGTGGCTCCGCAGCGACGGCAAGGCCGGCTTCCCCAGCCACGCGAAATTCTGGGATCGCTACCCCGGGCCGACAGGATACTACTCGTACTTCAGCAGGCTGTATACGGGGGAGTAAATGGCGCCGACGTGCCCACCGGAGCCCGCCCCACGGAAAGATGGGGAATGTTCGATGTGCGGAATAGCGCGAAACCGCGGCGATGTGCGCAAGACTTTTTCCGCTCGATTGACGATGATTATCTGTACGTTCCCATCTGCGGTCTTCCCATCTTGGCAGCTCCCGCACGTTCGTGAATCGCTCTCCCGAACCAGGGGTCGCCGATGCTTGCAATAATCAGCGATCTGCATTTCCAGCACACGACGGACGACTCGATCCGCTTCAGGAAGGGCGGCGAGTTGCACGAGATCGGCGTCGCTCGGAACGTCGGTGCGAACGCGCTCGACCGCTTCTTCTCCATGATCCGGGAGCGCGCCCGGCGCCACGCCGCACAGGACGTCGAGCTGGTCTTTGCCGGCGACGTCTTCGAGCTGCACCGCTCGCCGATGTGGTTCTACGGGGGAAGCGACGCCCGCCCCTGGCGGATGCCCGATCCCGCCGGCGGCACCTGGGGCGCCGATGACGACTCGAACCCGCTGCGCCGCACACTGTGCCGCGTGCTGGATGCCGTTGAGCGCGAGAGCGCCGAAAGCTGGAAAATCCTGGCCGAGTTCATCCGCGAGATGGGCGAGAGCGGCTGCCCCGTCCGCGTCCACTTCATTCCCGGCAACCACGACCGGCTGGTGAACGCGTGGCCGTCGACCCGCCGCCGCGTGCGAACGCTGCTCGGAATCGAGCCGGCCGACGATGCCCCGTTCCCGTACAAGCTGGTCTGGCCGCACGATGCCGGCTACGGCGTGCTCGTCCGCCACGGCCACGAGTACGACCGCGACAACTTCCCGTGCCAAGTGACCGGCGGCAAGGCGCTCGACCTGTGCTCGGACGACTACCTCGGGGCGTGCCTGGGCGACTACATCTCGCTGGAGGTGGCCGCCCGGCTCGCCATCGCCCTGCGGGCGCACTGCGCGGTGGAGCTGCGCAGCGAGCACGGCGACGACTTCCGCCAGCTCTACTTCGCACTCACCGAGTTCGACGACGTGCGGCCGCAGTCGCTGCTGAAGAAATACCTCCGCAACCGGGCGTCCGCGGAGGACCGCGCCATCAAGCACCTGCAGATGCTGATGGAAGACATGGCGGCCGCGGCGAAGGCTGACCCGTTCTTCCGCCGCAGCGTGCCGCTTGCCGCGAGGATCGCCGTGAGGCTGCTCAGCCCGTGGATGATCTCGAAGCTCGCGCGGCTGTGGCTGTTCGACGATTCCCCAGCCGCGGCCCCGGCGATGTTCGCGCAATACGAGCCTGACCTGATCAGGGGCGACGTCGACCTCGTGATCGCGGGGCATACGCACAACACGCACCAGGCGCCCCTCCCGGCGCTTCGCGACGAGGACCAGCCATTCTTCATCGACAGCGGCACGTGGCGGACGATCATCCACGGGCTGGACTTCCGCCGCAACCGGACGTGGCAGGCGTACGTGCGCAACCTGATGCGCCACCGCAACGATCCGATGCAATTGCTTCGGGAGCTGGACCCTCGCCGCCGCACGTGCTTCAGCCCGATCCGCGCATACACGATGATCTTCTGCTATCATGAGACGGAGCGCGACGCGAATGACGCCGACGGCCGCCGCGTGGAAGTCTGGTCCGGCCACCTGGCGCCCGTGCAGATGCGGCACGGCGTGGAGCCGCACCTCGGCCGCTACGACATGCACGTGGCCCGGCGCAAGCATCCCGCCCGCGCCATGCAGCTCACGTTCACGAAGCTGGCCGTGCGATCGATGCCCGGGCGCAAATCGCACATCAGGCTCGAGTTCGGCGTCGATGGCCAGCGCCGCATCTTCGAGCAGAAGAAAATCCGCCGCGGCGACGAGATCGACCTCGCGCACGCCATCCCCCGGATCGAACCGATTGCGCTCGATCCCGAACTTGACGGCGAAGTGTGGGCTCACGGCGTGGAGATCGATTTGATCTGGAACGACATTCTACCGTGGGCGCTCGACCGCCTGCCGCGCGCCGCCGACGGATCATTCATCGCGAAGGAAGGCAAGTTGCGATTGGCTGGATTCGGCAAGGCTGACATGACGCTGCATTACAGGATTGGGAAAGAATTATGATCCACAGATTGCACAGATTGCACAGATGAGAGCAGAGGGATCTGGATACGAGAAGAATGCGGCTCGCACCGCACGCTTTCCATCTTCATCTTCTTCCCTTCATCTGCGTAATCTGTGAAATCTGTGGATCATATCTTCTTCTGGTTCTTGAACCACTCCACGAACTTCCCGATGCCCGCGTCGATGGGCGTGGTCACCCGGTAGTCGAGCTTCTCGACGGTGTGGCGGATATCGGCGTAGGTGACCGGCACGTCGCCGGGCTGAACGGGCTTGCGGACGATGCGGGCCGTGATGCCCATGTGCTTCTCGAGCAGTGCCACCAGCTCGTTCACGGTGATCGGGTTGCTGTTGCCGAGGTTGAAGATCTCGAAGGGGTAATCGCGCTCCATCGCCGAGCGGATGCCGCCGATGATGTCGTCGATGTAGGTGAAATCGCGGCGCATCGAGCCGTCGCCGTAGACGGGGATTTCCTTGCCGGCGGCCATCAGCCGGGCAAACTTGTGGATCGCGAGATCCGGGCGCTGCCGGGGGCCGTAGACCGTGAAGAACCGCAGGCACGTGGCGTGGATGCCGTAGAGGTG
>DATKYA010000205.1:0-2100 GCA_035528775.1 Planctomycetota bacterium
GGCACTGCAGGCCATCAAGGACGAAGTGCCCGACCTGGTGATCCTCGACATCCGCATGCCCGACATGCACGGCCTTGAGGTGCTGTCGCGCATCCGCGAAGACCACAAGGACCTGCCCGTGATCATGTGCACCGCGGTGCATGGCCTGAAGGACGACTACACGGTGTGGGACGCCCAAGTGGCCGGTTATCTCACCAAACCGATCGATCTCGACGATCTCGTGTACAAGGTGCAGGAGGTGCTGGAGAAGAACCCCAGCACGCGCGGTTCGCAATGAGCACACGGCCCCGCAAGCGAAGCCCCGTCCCCCGGCCCGGATTCATCATGGGCAAGACGTCCTACGATCGCGCCGCCCAGAAAGAAGCCTTGGAAGCCGAGGCGGACGCCTTCCTGCGGGAGAAGGAGCGACGAATGAAAAAGATGCGGATCACGGCCGGCAAGGTGACCATGGACGCCGAGTTGAGCGATTCGGCCACGGCCGGCGAGCTGTGGGCTATCCTCCCGGTCGAGTCGTCGGCACAGACATGGGGCCGCGAAGTCTACTTCAAGATTCCCATGCACCACGAGCCGGAGAACGCCCAGGCGAAAGTCCCCGCCGGAACCGTGGCGTTCTGGCCGGAGGGCGACTGCCTGTGCGTCTTCTTCGGGCAGACGCCCTACAGCCCCGTCAACGTGGTCGGCACGCTCGCCGGCGACCCGAACGCATTCGAGAAGGTCCGCGACGGAGACGCCATTCACATCGAGAAGGTTGAGTGACACGCCAGAAGGCATTCCTCATCGCAGTTCTGGCCGTGGCGGCCGGGCTGCGAATCTATTCCCTCGGCTCGAAATCGCTGTGGCTGGACGAGATCGTGAGCGTGCAGCACGTGCGCGGCAGCTTCGGCCAGATGCTCGGCGAAGTTGCGCAGCACGACGCCCACCCGCCCCTGTACTACATCTTTCAGTACGCCGCGAGGATCTTCGGACGCAGCGAATTCGCCGTGCGGCTGCCCTCTGCCCTGTGTGGCATCGCGCTGGTGTACGTGGTGTATCGCCTGGGCAGGAGCCTGCTCAATGAGGGCGCGGGCCTCGCCGCCGCCGGGCTGACCGCCATCAGCGGGTTCGCCATCTTTTACTCCCAGGAAGCCCGCCCGTACGCACTCGCCATGCTCATGGCGGCAACCTCAGCGTGGATGCTGACCGAGCTGCTGAAGCGGGATGACGTCCGCACGCCGCACGCGAAATGGTGGTGGATCGCCTACACACTGGTCGGCGCGGCGATGCTGCATACGTTCTACTACCTGGCGTTCGCACTGCTGGCGGAGGCGGCGGCCGTGCTGGCAACGCGGCGGCGGCGAGCATTCATCGCCCGGTGGCTGATCAGCAGGGCGGTCGCTGCCGCGGCGTTCGCTCCGTACATGATTGTGGTGCTGAACCGCATCGCCGGCCTGCCCCCCGCACCCGGACAATCGCGGTGGGAGGTGCTGGCCTCGGTGCCGGGGGCGTACGTGCAGATGCTCACGGGCATCGATCCCGCGATGCTGCACGGCAGCGCGCCGGTGATGATCTTCCTGTACCTGGCGGGGATCATCCCGGTCGTGATCGGGCTGGTGCTGCTGTGGCGCGCGAGGACGAACATCCGTGCATTCGCCGTGCTGGCGGCGTCGGTGGCGGTGCCGGCGGCGGCATTGCTGGTGCTGCCGTGGCGGCTGCAGATCTTCGAAGCGAAGCACCTTGCGTTCGCGGCGCCGGCGCTGCTGATCATCGCGGCGTGGCTGCCCGCGTCCGTGCGCCGGCCGATCGCGTGGCTGCCCGTGGGGCTGATCGTCATCCTCAACGCTTACTCGCTCGCGGTGTACTGCAGCCCGCAATTCCAGAAGGAGCGCTGGCCCGAAGCCTGCCGCATCGTCCACGAAAACGTCCAGCCCGGCGACGCGATCCTGTTCAACCCCTACTACCTCGCGTACGGGTTCGTGTATTACTACGAACACCACGGCGAGCTGATCCGGATCGAGGACATTTCCGCGTTGCCGCCTGAGAATCGGCCGAAGCGGCTGTGGCTGATCGAGGACCGCGGCAGCAACGTCGCCCCTGCCGATCCCGCCGTCGACGCGGCCGTGC
>DATKYA010000206.1:0-6956 GCA_035528775.1 Planctomycetota bacterium
TGATGATTCGCTTAATCATGGCGTTCCTCGTGCTGTTGACGCTGCGAAAGCCGCTCGGCAACCTTCCGCAGGCTCTCCTCCAGTTCGTGCAGGGCGGGCTCATTCCAGTCGCGGCCGGGCAGCAGGATCACATCGAGCCCGCGTGGGAACTCGTGCTTGTGGAGTCGGAAGGACTCCTTGAGCAGGCGGCGTGCCCGGTTGCGTTTCGCGGCCTTGCCGAAGCGTGCGGGCACGGCCACGCCCAGCCGCGTGGCCTGCGTGCCGTTGCCGATGAAGCGCACGTAGACAAGGCCGGCGGCCATCCTGTCGCCTTCGCGGAAGACCCTGTCGAAATCGGCGCTCTTCCGCACCCGCTCGTCCCGTGAGAGGCCAAATTGCTTTTCCGGCATCGTGGAGAAGAACTGGCTGCAGGCTTCAGGCTGCAGGCTTCAGGGTTCGCTGCCAGGCAAACCAGGCGGGAAACAGACGGATGCTGATTGTGAGCCGGTGACCATCGGATCGCGATCCTGCAGTAAGCTGTCTGACACCTGGTGCCTATGCCCGTTTCCCAAACCGATTGCCTGCCCGATGCTTGCGCACTGGCCCCACATTCCATTCTACCACAAATCCGCCTGCGCTGCAACCGAAACCGGCATGAAAATGCGAAGGCACGCGGGCATTCGGCTGCCGTTGTACCCTCGCAACTGCGCGATGATCCGCCGGGATTCCCGCTATTCCTCAGGCTCCGGGCGCGTGCGCTTCGGGATGGCGGGGAAGTGGATGAACAGGCAGCCGCCGCGGTCGCTCTCGCCGAGGTATATCTCGCCGTCGGGGCCGGTGACGGCGGCGTCGAACTCGTAGCCGTAGCGCCGGATTTCCGTCATCGCGATGGGAATGCCCAGGTCATCCAGCGAACCTTCCGCCGGATCGTACGCGAAGAAATGCCCGAGGCTGTTTTCCTCGCCGCTGACGCCGTAAACGGTACCGCCGTTGCCGACGGTGATGGCGCGGATGCGGGTCTCGCTCGTCGGCTTGCCGAGCGACTTCATCTTCATCCGGCTCGAATCGAACTGGAACAGCAGGCCATCATGCGCGGTGCCGCCGTAGATGAGGCCTGTGAAGGGGTCAACCGCCCACGAGTCGACGCGGGCGTACATGTGCTTGCCCGCAATGGCGGGGATTGACACGTCGAGCCGCCTGATCGCGGGAGTGCACAGCGGATCGTACGAGAACAGCCGGCCGACCGCCCCCGCGCCGTACACGGTGCCATCGTTCGCGACGATCAGTGTGCGCGAGAAATTCCGGATCTCGTCCACCTCGCCGATGATTTTCACTTCCTTGGCCTTGAGGCCGACGTCCTTGCCGCCGTCCTCGACTTCCACGATGAAGAAGGTGCCGGTGCGGTCGGTGAGGCCGTAGAGGCAGTTCTGCTCCTTGTCGCCCACGAGGCAGGCGATTCCTTCATCGGGGACGGGAGATGTGAACTCGGTGATGGTACCGTAGCCGTGGACCCATTCCTGAATGCAGCCGCCGGCTCCGCGGTGGGAGCACTTGTAGATCTTGCCGGGAGCGGGCGACGCGCCGACGAAGCAGGTGTGGTGCGTCCACGCGACGACGGTGCCGCGTGCCTGCTTCGCGCCTGGGATCACGCCGACGTCCATCACGAGGTCTTCGCTCGGGCGCCGGCAATAGAGGAACACGTGCACACGCTCGCCCGACGTGGCGCCCCAGATGCGGCCGCGCCCGCCGACCGCCAGCGATGTGATCCGCGACTCGTCCGCCAGGATCGGCCGGTTGATGCCGTGGAAGCCAAGCTCCTTGCACATCATGTAGCCGCGCCCGACGAACGACTTCCCGACTGACATCGAGACTTCGCCTGTTGTGGCTTTCCCCTTGAACAGCGGGTCCTCATTGATCGCCAGGGGCCATGTTCTGTTTGCGAGATCGGTCATACTTGTTATCCTTTTGATCCACAGATTTCACAGATTACACAGATAAAGAGGGAGGAGAGCGGACAGAATATGACAGGATGCACCATCAATCTTGTTTCCTCTTTCTTCTCTGTGAAATCTGTGTAATCTGTGGATCCAACTCCTGAATGGTTTGTCAGTTGTTCAGTTTGCCACTTGGTCCACTTGGTCCACGGAACGGCTATCCAATGGACGCTCTGCCGCTAGCCCCATTTCTTCAGCCGGTCGACGTTTCGCTTCGGATCGCTGATGCGGACTTCGGGGCGGAAGCGGAACAGCCGCACGGGCCGCGTGGGCCCGCAGAACACCAGGTCGCCGTTGCCGGCGCAGTTGCCGCGGGCGAAGTAGCGCACGACGCAGTCGCCGTCCTGCACGACGCCGAGGTCCTCGATCTTCCCGCTGGCGGGGTCGATCCTGGTCATGTGCGTTTCGGCTACGTTCATCGCGGTTGCGAAATCGCCTTTCACTGGTGCGAGGGCACCCTTCTCCGGCGCGTGGTTCACGCCGCAGTAGATCTTGTCGTCGTCGGCGAGAACCATTCCGCCCACGTGGTCGCGGAACGAGCTTGGCTCCTCGCCGGTATGCTCGGGCTGGGCGGGGCCGAGGTCGTCCATCCTGCCCTCGGGGCCGTCGCCCATATCGTAGCGGAAAATGTGCGGGAAGGATGCCCACGTCACGCCGAACACGACCGACGGATCCGGCCCGGCGACCATGTCGTAGACCACGGTGTGCCAGCCATCCTGGAATTTCGGGTGCGGCACGCGGACGTTCAGCTCGACCAGCTTCCTGCGGGCGGCGTCATACTTGATGATGCGGCCGAAGTCGTCGGTCGTGTAGCCGTTGCCGTCGGGGTCAACCCAGATCCCCTGCGGATTGACGGAGCCGAGCCGGCCGCAGTCGGTGAACGTGCGGTTCTTGTAGTCGTAGACCGCGAAGTGGTCGAGGGGGTAGCCGACGACGTAGATGAGGCCGTCGCGCTCGTTGAGGGCGAGGGCACGGGAGCCTTCGTGGGGGTACAAGAGGCCGCGGTCGATGATCTTGCCGGAATCGAGTTCCATGAGGAAGAACATCGCCCCGCGAAAGCCGTGGATGCGGTCGCGGTGGCCGCCCCAGTGCGGGTACATGATGTGGCCGAAGGGCGGGCCGCTGAGGTGCGTGGCGCCCCACAGCAGGCCATCGGCGGTCGGCAGAAAGGAATAGTGGATCTTGCACTGGGTGGCCCGGCCGTTGTCGGACGGCTCGCCGACGACGTCGCCGACGTCGAAGAGGTAGTCGACCTTGCCGCTCTCGGCATCGTAGCGCACCAGCCAGGCCGCCACGCCGCCGGTGTGCTCGCAGCAAGCCGCCGCATAGATCCGGCCGTCGACCCCAACTGCCTGCGACCAGCACGTGTCGTGGATCGGTAGCTTGTCGAAGATGATCGAATCAACTTTGACCATAGTTCCATCCATTTGTTTGGTTTGCGGAGAACCGCCACAGAAACGGAAGACGATATTTTACCGACTGGTGAAGCATGAATCAATGGGGGGATTCAAGCCGGAAGTGCAAGTGGACGAAATGGACGAAGTACATTGTCCACTTGGTCCACTTGGTCCACTTGGTCCACTTGGTCCATTATCATCAGCCCCCAGCCCTCAGCCTAATACCTGCCGTATTCCACCGCCGTCTTGAACATCATCAGCACGTTGTCGAACGGGATGTCATCGGTGAGGACCTGCGAGCCGGCCAGAATGTAGCCCCCGTCGACGCCAAGGGTGTCGATGCAGCGCTTGACTTCGCGCTCGACGTCGCGCGGGGTGCCGCGGACGAGGACGTTGGGCTGATCGACGCCGCCGACGAACGCCAGGGAGCTGCCGTAGATGCGCTTCAGCTCCTTGTGGTCGTTGCCGGCTACGTATTGCGGCACGGGATCGAGCAGGTCGACGCCCATCTCGACGAGGTCGTCGAGCACGGGCCGGCAGCACCCGCAGCAGTGGAACCAGATCTTGAGGCCGTGTTTCTTCGCGACGGCCCAGATTCGTGCGAGCTGGGGCTTGTAGAACTTGCGCCAGGTGGCCGGCGAGCAGTCCATCGCGAGGCAGTTGCCCATATCGTCGCCGCAGCGGTAGATGTCGAATTCCCCGTCCGCCGCGCTCAGCCAGCGCTCGTTCCATTCGACGAAGAAATCGCCCATCCGCTCCATGTAGGCGTGGGTCAGCTCCGGCTCGAGCATCGGATCGGTGAGGGCAAGCTCGTAACCGCGGAGGTTGATGGCGTGGGTGATGCCGCAGCCGCCTTCGCCGCCGACGGTGACGATCCCCTTGGCCTTGACGTCGATGCAGCGCTGCCGGATGTCGGAGTAGTCGAACCAATCCGCCTGCGGCCACCGATACCGGTCCAGGTCGGCGGGCGTCCGTGCAAACGCCAGCGGCCAATGCTTCTGCGAAACGATGCCGAACAGGTCGGACTTCGATCCGTCGGCGAGCGTCACGGGGTCCGGCCCGATGAACTTCGGCGGCACGTATGAGTCGGTGAACACCGAGAAGCCGTCGATCCCCATCGCCTCGTAAAGGGACATCCGGTCGGTCACGCCGAAATGATCGAACAGTTTCTGCAGGATTCCCTGGTGAACGTCGAAGCCGATGGGAATGCGGTCGGGTTTCTTGCGGTCGATCACGGTCAGAACACGGGTGCGTGGGGTCATCGGTCGGTTGCTGCCTTTCACGTGTGTGCGGAGCGGAGGCTACTACATTGATCGTGAGATTATACACATGGGCGGGTGAAAAATCATCGGGGGATTCGGGACACCATTCAGCTAACCGGAGGATTCAGCGGACCAGCGAGGGCGAACACAAGGTTCGCCCCTACGGCCGCCGCCGAACGCGGCGGTCCACGCCGTGGTCCGCTATCGCGGCTCGCAATCTTCTTGATTCGCGTGCCCGCTGCGATTAGAATTCTGCACAATGGGGCAAACCGGGCGCAAATCACCAGCCGCCTCGCTCGCGAGGCAGGAGACGACGTTTCATGGCAGAATGGAAATTCCCCGCGGAAGGCCACATGGAGCGGCCTACAGGCGTGTACCTTCAGACCATGACCGGCAAGCAGGTCCAGGAACGGCTCGCGAAGAACGACCTCATCATCGTGCCGGTCGGCTCAACCGAAAACCACGGGCCGCACGCGTGCTCGGGGGAAGACACCTTCCTGGTGACCAGGATGGCCGAGCAGGTGGCGTTGCGCACCGGCTGCACGCTGGCCGAGCCGACCTGGTACGGCTCGCATCCCTACCACCACATGGGGATGCCGGGCACGATCATCGTGCCGGAGGAGATCTTCACCGGCCTGCTGAAATCGATCATGGCCGGCCTGTGGAACATGGGCTTCCGCAAGATCATCCTGCTCAACGGCCACGGCCAGGAATACGTGATCCCCACGGCGATCCATCAGTTCGCCAAGACCTACCAAGTGCCGGGCGTGTTCATCAACCTCAACTGGTATCACGCGATCCAGGGCGAGTTCAAGACAAAGGACCAGGGCGGGCCATACGACACCAATTTCATTCACGCCGACGAGGCGGAGACGTCGTGGAGCCTCGCGCTGTTTCCCGAGTTCATCAAAATGGATGACGCGGTCGACACGCAGCCGCGCAGCTTCCTGCCGGAAGGCCACATCGACAAGGCGGGCAACATGCTGCACCGGCCGATCGCGTGGTACGGCCAAGTGGGCTGCACGCCGATGGAAATCGCCGCCACACCAGAAGGCGTGGTGGGAAAAGCCACGGCGGCCTCGGCCGACAAGGCCCGACCCGGCGTGGTGAAGCTGCTCGACTACATGGTGAAACTGATCAACGACATCCTGACGGCATTCCCGCCGGGCAAGCTCCCGCCAATCGAGATGGTGACCGGCCGCCGCCGCGACGAGATCGACGCCGCAATCAAAGGCCCTCTTGCCAAGGGCGGATGCAGCATCTACAACCTGGGATACCCGCCGGCGTAGAGGAAGACGGGATGATGAGATGATGGGATGATGGGATGATGGGATGCTCGGCGTCCACTTGGAAACTATCTCAAAAGGCGATCCCGATGTAGGGGCGGACGGCGTCCGCCCCAGGGGCACACGCCGTGTGCCCCTACATGGTCCCGTTGAATGTTTTGAGATAGTTTCCTGGTCCACTTGGTCCACTTTGTCCACTTGGTCCACGGATCGGCGAGGGATAGTGGCTGCCTTCGACATTTGGCCTTCCGTTTTCGGTGCCCCTTTGTCGCTTCTCCCTTCATCCCTTGATCCCGTCATCCCGTCATCCCGTCATCCCTTCATCCCGTCATCCCGTCATCTTCATCTATGTCGCGAAAGGCGTCACATAGGTACATTGCGTTTTGGGCGGCGCGACTCCACATTTTTTGTTTGACTTATCAGAGGGAAATGTCTATACTATTGCTTGAAGGTGCTGCCTCCGGTGCACTGTGACACATCGGGCCGGAAACCTCCGTTGACCTGCCAGTTGCTTCCTGATGCACTCCCTTCAAGTCGCGTCTCACTGTACTACTGGCCGGGCACCGTGCAGCGGTCATACAGCGAGGCCCAATTATGGCCGTTCGGGAGTGTGCGCAGCCGACGAGACCAGACTGATCGACAAGGCCTTCTGCGCGGAGCGTTAGTGTATGAACATTTATGTGGGTAATCTCTCGTACAACACGGATGATGAAAGCCTCCGGAAGGCTTTCGAGGCCTATGGCGAGGTTTCCTCTGCCCAGGTTGTCATCGACAGGGAGACGGGGAAATCGAGAGGTTTCGGGTTCGTCGAGATGCCTGATCAGACGGCAGCCGAAGAAGCGATCAAGGCCCTGAACGGCTCAGATCTCGATGGGCGGAACGTCAGCGTGAACCAGGCCCGGCCGAAGGCCGAACGCACCGATCGCGGCGGTCGCGGCGGGGGCGGCGGCGGACGCGGCCGCTGGTAAGCCAACCAGCTTCGCAATGCTGAACACCGCGGGGCATCGGAGAGATCCGGTGCCCTGTTTTCTTTTCGCC
>DATKYA010000207.1:0-2638 GCA_035528775.1 Planctomycetota bacterium
GTCGGCCGCGCCCCCCAGCCTCTGCCGGATCGGGCTGGTCTTCAACCTGCCTCCCTCCGCCGACGGGCAATGGTCGCAGTACTACCGGGCATGGCAGGCAGAGGCCGGGCGATTCAACGCGAGGGAATCCTCGCTCGGCGGGAGCAAGCGGTCATTTTCGTTCCATTCGCCGGCCGGTTCAGGCAAGGATGAGCTGGAGGCGGCGGTGGAAAGCGGCTGTATGGCGGGGCTTATCTTCACGATGCATCCGTCGCATTGGTCAAATTCGCCGATCCTGACGAAGCCGGGGATACCCCGCGTGACGATCGTTTCGCTGCCCGTGGATCGGATTCCTACTATCACGTTCGATTCTCGTGCGCTGCTGGCCAAGGGCCTCGACTGGTTCGCGGCAAACGGACGGCGCCGGGTCGCCTTCATCATCGGATCGTCGGCTTCGCATGCGGATGAGCTGATTGCAGCAGTGGCGGCACGCGGGATGATCACGCACAGGCATTGGGTGCAAGGGGTGGACGTGGGCCATCCGCACTGGGCGGCCACCTGTGCGGAGACGCTGGCAAGGCTGAAGGCGGCGGAGCGGCCGGATGCGCTGCTGGTGGAAGACGACAATTTTCTGCCGCCGGCGAGCCGAGGGCTGCTGGCGGCGGGCATTCGTGTGCCGCAGGATATCCTGCTCGCAGCCCACTGCAATTTTCCGTATCCCACGCCTTCGCTGGTGCCGGTCAAACGCTTCGGCAACGACGTCAGCGATCTGCTCGAGTTGAGCGTATCG
The DNA here is from genome assembly GCA_035528775.1 of Planctomycetota bacterium. Classification (GTDB taxonomy): domain Bacteria; phylum Planctomycetota; class PUPC01; order JABMSA01; family JABMSA01; genus DATKYA01. The sequence continues at coordinate 770 of DATKYA010000207.1, forward strand.
ATGATCTTCCGCCAGCACTCCGGGCAGGCCGTACCCGAGTTCACGGTGATGCCGGCCCATTCGGACGATGATGACAGGTATGCAAACCTGCGGACATCCGACTTGCAGGATGCGTCGCCGATATCGTGAGTTTTCCCTCGGCGGCGCATGGAAGCGCCGCCTCAACGGTGAATGGACTCGTAGGGTTTCCAGGCAGTCAACACGACCAAGGAGGTGTAAGCAGAAAAATGTGTGTACCGCCCGGGGGCATGGAGTATTCCGGGCGGATCGTTTCTTGTCTGGTTGACATGGCACCTTCATGAAAGGGGACGAGACATGGCGAATACGCGACTGATCGTAACTGGCATCGCACTGATGTTGCTGTTCTCAGCCGCCCCGGCGATGGGCGAGACATGGACCGGCGACGGCACGACCGACAACTGGAGCGACGGCGACAACTGGGGCGGCGTCGCTCCCGAAAACCCATCTGTCAACATCATCACCTTCACAGACACAGACGTCGTCACTGACACCACGGTCAACAACGTCGTTGACCTGGCCGATGAGATCACCGATTGGACGATCGGCGGCCTGACGTACACCAACACGGCCAGCAGCCATAACACGCAAATCCAGGCCGACAAGACGCTCATCGTTGCCGGCAACCTCAACGCCTGGCTCGATATCGGTGCCGACCATAGCGCGTACAGCAACTTGTTTGCCCGGTTCACCGGCGGCACCCTGCAGATTGGTGCCGAGGGCACCCCCGTCGACATCAGCATCGCGCACGTAACCGGCAACGGCTGGCGCGGAATCGGCGGCACCGTACTGGTCTCGTGCACCGGCCTGAAGCCGTACATCCGCGACGCATACATCGGCTACATCAACAGGCCGGAGAGCGACCGTACTATGATGGGCTACCTCGACCTTCGCGGCACACCGGTAATCGGCGGCACGCTTGCGTTCCGCCACCTCTATCTCGGTCGCGGCACACCCAGCGGCCAAGGCAGAATCTACCTTGACGATGCAACGGCACTGACCAACCTCGAGATCGCCGGCAATCTTCACATGGCCTACGAGGGGGGCAGCACATCCATCGGCGATCCCGCCGCCGCAAACACCCTGCCCGCCGATGTGAACATCAAGATCGGCATCGACGAGGAGACCCGCGGCAACCTGAAGATGGGCCTCGGCGGCCGCAACCCATGGACAAGCGGAGGCTTCACCGGCACCGCATCCATCGTGGCCACTGGCGGCGGCACGTTCACGGCATATCTTGATGCACTGCAGGTCGGCACCACCGCGTGGAATTTCGCAGATTCCGTCGGCAACGGCACGCTCGACGTCAGCATGATGGACAGTGTCTTACTCGACGTGAGCGGGACGGCGACGATCGGCGAGTCGACAAGTGAGAACGGCCGCTACGTCGCCGCTGTCAAGCTGCCGTCAGGCTCGGCCAGGGTGAACGCCCTGCGGCTGGGCGTCGGCGGCCTGGGCACGCGCTCCGCACTGCTGCAGCTCAACGGCACGACGTTCGCGGTCGACGCCACCGCAACCGTTGGTGCGGCCGGCACCGTGGAAACAACGCTCGACGGCGTTTCGTGCGGTCTGTCGGTGGATGATCCGTCCGCCGCGGCGCTCGCCGTCGCTACCGGCGGCAAAATCCAGATCAACTTCATGCAGGACCAGATCACGCCCGGCAGCGTCTACTGGGGCCTGCGCTGGAAGGGCAACCACACCAGCAGCCTCAACTCCCTGATCAGCGGCGGCAAGATCATCGTTGATGACAGCGCCGTCCCCGGCAAGTTGGCAGGTGTCGTCTACGATGCCGGCACCGACTACACGTGCGTGACCCTGGCCGAATCATGGCCGCTCACCGCCGTGCCGCGC
>DATKYA010000208.1:0-4989 GCA_035528775.1 Planctomycetota bacterium
GTAGGCGCCCGCACCATCGATCCGGGCGTATTTTGCAAAGTTGCGCAGCAGGTGGGTCTCGAGGTCGTAGTAGTTCCCGCCCAGCCGGATCAGCGTGGTGGTGAGCTCGTAGTCCTTGTTCGACAGCCCTCGGAAGGCGTAGTTCGACCGGAACCGGCCGATGCCGGGCTGCCACGACTCGGCGTAGAGTTCCTCGATCAGCTCGCTGTAGGAATGAATGACGATATCATCTGGTGTCTTCATAGGTTGCACACGGTGCATAAGGAGCTTGGTGCGATGCGGGGGGCATCGCGATCTCAAGTCGCGCCTTCGCCGCCCCTCATCTCTTCGTTTCAACATCTCCGTATTTCATGCTCGGCTCCTCCCCGGCGGGAATGCAGCGCTCAGAAGAGGTCCTTCAGGCGCGGGTAGAGCCGCGTGTAGACGGAATAGGGCTTCTCGTAGGATGCGCGGCGGTGCTGGTCCGGGAGATACCGCGAGCACGTTGCGGCATTGCGGGCGACGGCTGCGGCTTCGCGCGGTCCGGCATGAACTCCGGCAGCGACGGCGCCCAGCAAGGCCGCTCCGAGGGCGGAGGCGTCGGTCGTGGCGGAAAAGCGCATCTCGCGGCCAAGGACGTCAGTGCGGATTTGCCGCATCATCTCGCCGCGTGTGCCGCCCCCGGTGGCGATGATGGCCTTGACCGGGGCACCGGCCCGCTCGAACACCTCGAGGATGTGGCGGTCGGCGAAGCAGACGCCTTCGGCCACAGCTCGGGCGAGATCGGCGAGGCTGCTGGCACCGGTGATTCCGAAGAAAACCGCGCGGGCCTTCGGATCGTACCACGGCGTGCGCTCGCCCGCGAGATACGGCAAAAAAACGATACCGCCCGCGCCGGGCGAGCTTCTCCCGCACAGCTCGAAGAACCGCTCGTACTCGCCGGCACCGAGGTAGTTTTCGACGAACCACTGGACGGCCGCGCCCGACGCGTTCGTGGTGCCAACGTTCAGCCAGGTGCTGCCGTCCAGCCAGGACGAGTTGATGAGGCCGTTGTCGAACTCGGGAGTGCGAGCCAGCCGTACGAAGTTGTTGGTGCTGCCGCAGCACAGGAACAGCTCAATTTCATCGGATACGCCGATCCCGAGCGCGGAACAGGCGGTATCGCCTGCGCCGGCTGCCACCGGCAGCCCCGGGGGGAGGCCGAGCAGCGATGCGGCGTCGTTCGACAGCGCGCCGGCGGCCGCGGTGCCGGGCATCAGCCGCGGCAGGTGCGCCAGCGTCAGCCCCGCCAGGTCGCACAGCTCGGACGACCACTGGTTCCGCTTCGTGTCGAGCAGTCCGCTCAGCGACGCATTCGAGTAATCGATCGCGAACTCGCCGGTCAGCCGGTGCACGAGGAAGGTGTTTGCGTGGCCGACCTTGGCGGTCCGCTCGAACGCCTGCGGCTCGTGCTTCTTCACCCACAGCAGCGATGTGATGCTGGCGCTGCCGGCGGGGAAGGCGTTGCCGGTGAGCCGGCGGGCAGCCTTCTCGCCGTAGCGGGCGAGCAACTCAGCCGATTCGGCCGCAGAACGCTGGTCGCAATACAGGATCGCAGGCCGCACCGGGTCCATCGCTCGGTCGAACAGCACGAGGGCCGGATACAGTACGCTGATGCCGATGCCGAGGACGTCCCTGCCGGCGACCTCGAGCGCGCGCACCGCCCGAGCCACACCGTCCCACCACTGCCCGGGATGGATCTCCGCCCAGACCGGGGCAGGATGTTGCACGCTGCACGGTGCAGATGCCGAGGAGAGCACGGCACCGTTCGCATCGGCGAGAACCGCCTTCACGGACGACGTGCCAACGTCGATCCCGACTGTACAGGGTTGTTTCTTACTCGCCAAATTCAACGCGCCCCCACGTGCCGATCGAGTGATGGAACCAGGCTTCATAACCGGGCGACCATTCCAGGTAGCGATCCTGGGCGTCGCCGTCCTGCACCACGAGCTGCATCCGCCAGACTCCCCCCAGTTTGGGTTGCTTCTGACCGACCGGCAGCAGCAGCGACTTGAACGGGAGCTTGATCTCGGCGGTCCAGCCCTTATCCTCGTCCTGGGCGTTGTTGACGGTGCCGTTCACCTGGACGGCGGTCTGATATTTCTCGAGGTTCCAGCCATTCATGAACATGAGCTTGTAGCGCAGGCAGGACTGAAGCGGGCTGTCGTCCCTCGGCCTGATGATGAAGATGTCGTTGAAGCCATTGAGCGCGTTCAGGTGCAGCTCGAGGAAATGCTCGTCGTCGTTGCTGGTGTCGAGGAAGATCTCGACGACGTCGCGAGGCGGCACGATATCACAGATATCGTGGCCGTCGCCCTGGGCCTGGATGTCGGTATCGATCACCTCGAAAGCGATGTAGAAGTTTTCGGCGTCCCAGGTGAATCTGCCGAATCCGCCGGGCGTGGTCTTCTGGGCCTTGTTGTGGATGATCTCGATGGGCAGGCGCTCGGCGGCTTTCCAGCTCTGCTCGTCGAGCTTGCCGTCAATGGCGATGGGATCGACGGCTTTCTTCGCGATCGTATGTGCGGTGGGAAGCTGCGGGCGATCGTCGGCAGGCTTGACGGCCTGGGGCTGCCTGGCGGGCGATTTCGATCGTGCAGTGGCCCGGGAATCCGCATCGGAACTCCAGGGCGCCGTGCAACCTGCCATCGCCAGGAAAGAAGCGATCACGATTGGCGGGAGAATCGAGCCCGTGTTTCTCATCTATCTGCCTTTCATTCGAAACCTGCGGCGAAGCTTCGGGACCGCGTTCACAGACGCTACCACTGCCATCGCCAGGAGAGCGATATCCGCCGCGCCAACAACGAAGGGGTGCCGGGCGATGAAGGGAATGCATGCGGTGATCGCTTCGGATTCCAGCCTGTCTTCCAGGGCGAGGAGCTTGGGAACAACGCACAGCCGCTCGTGAATGATCTTGTCGTTAACGTCGAACACCACGGCATGGTGGAAGCCGAAGCTTCCTCCGCGGAGGTCGGCGCCGGCCCCGCCGCTCACGATGATGTTGGTACTGCCCAGGCGAACGCACGCATAGCTGTGGTAGTCGCCCGCGATGAAGTAGTCGACCTCGTGGCGCACGAGCAGGTCCAGCAGTTCATCCTGGTGAGGAAACCCCTGGAACGGGCTGTCGGGGGAAATGCGCGGGGGGACGTGGTTGAAGAGGAGAATCCGTTTGGCGTGCGGCCCTTGTTCCTCCAGAACCTTCTCGACGAACCGGACGCCGATCTCGGCCTGGGGGTCGTCGTTGGGGATGAACGCCAGTATGAACAGATTTCCATTTCGCATGAAGGAGCACTGGGCCGGGCCATAGGCCTTCTGCCACACATCCGGCGGATAGGCCGGCACGATATCGTGGTTGCCGACGACGTAGAAGATCGGGAAGTCGGTCTGCATCTCGGTGGTCATCTCCAACTGGAGAAACTCGTGATCGGCTTCCGTGCCGTGGCGCGCGATGTCGCCCAGGAGGATGAGGAAATCGGGCTTCAGCTTCTTCAGCTCTGTCATGAGGGACTCGAACGTGCCATAGCCCCGAGAATCCCCGGCAACCACGAAGCGAAACTCATCTGGTGTTGCCGCCGATTCCTGGCCAGATGCGAGCCGCTGGTTCCGCTCCCAATTCCCGAAGTTGGCTGGCGGGACCATGTCTTTGACTTCGATGAACTTCTGATAGCAGAAGGCCTGCCATCCCGCTGCCAACGCGGCAGCAAGGCCCACGATGCTTGCGAAAACGATCCTGGCGACTTTGCGCTTCATTGAGCTCGTACTCCGCATCTTCAGTGGCGAGGCCCCACGTTCTGGTTGCACAGCAGGAGCATGACCTGCGAGCTCACGCGGTGCTCGGCCGTGATATAGAAGGTTGATTTGAGTGCGCCGCTGATCTTGTCGAATTCCTCCCTGCTGGCGAAGCAGAATCGCCGGGCGGGCGATATGAAGAATGCATCAAGCTCGGCGGCGGATCTCACCAGCTCGATCTGCGTGTGCGAGTAGAACACGAATTCCTCGCGTGCCTTGTTGGCGCCCAGCATGCCCAGGCGCGAGTCGTCGGTGCGCAGGCTCTGGTAGGTCTCGCAGAGGTGGCGGGGCGTTTTCGACTCGTCGATCCAGGGCAGCACGAACAGGGCAGTTGCCGCCAGCACACCGGCAAGCAGGGCGGATCCGATCGCCCCGATCCGTTCGCCCGAACGAGCCCTCGCGGCAAGAACAGCCAGGCACACGCCCGCGCAGATACCCGCACCGAGCAGCACGCTGAGGAATAGCGGCCACGCGACCTCGGGGAGCTGCTTGTGCAGCACCGGCGGGCCGACCGCCATGCCCACGGCAGCACCCACGGCGGCCACTATTCCCAGCACGATCACCATCCACCGCAGCATCGCCACGCGTTTTTCCGATTCTTCCGCCAGCCAGATTCCCGCCATCGCGGCACACGCCGGGAGCATCGGCAACAGATACAGCTCCCGCTTGGAGGAAATCACCGTGAAGAACCCGAGGATCGCAATCGCCCAGGCGAGCAGGAAGAGCCGGGCATCGTTGCTTCGGCGTTGCCGCCAGATGATGACGGCAGCGAAGGGAAGCAGCAGCGACCACGGCGCCATCCCCCATGCGAGCGAGATCGCCGCCGCGAACGGCCACATCCACAGGCCCACCGAGTGATGGCCCGCGGTAAAGACGCGCTCGACGATCTGCCTGCCCACCACGTTTCCGGCGCCGTAGCCGGCCGAGTGAGCCGATGCAGGCAGGTACCACGCAAGCACTGCCGCGATGGCGAGCGGCAGCCCGATGTACGGCCGCATCCGCAGGAGGTCCCGTGCCTTGCGCTTCAGCAGCAGGAATACCGCCGCCACCAGCAGCGGCAGCACCAGGCCCACCGGCCCCTTGGCCAGCGTGCCGAATGCGAGAGAAGCGTAGAAGATGACGAGGTAGCCCCACCGTCCGCCCACGTGCCACCGGTAGAAACTCACCAGGCCCGCGGTGACC
>DATKYA010000209.1:0-13553 GCA_035528775.1 Planctomycetota bacterium
TCGACACCGGCCGGCCGGGCACGAGGGCATCGGGATCGCCTTCGGCCGCTGCCTGGCACAGATCGGTGCTGAACCACGACTCGTACGGCCTCCAGCCCGCCTTGATGATGACGGCCGCCGCGCGGACGAGCGGATCGGGGTGGGCCGCCATCTCTGCAAGTGCGTCCGCCGTGCGAACGTCCTTCAGATGGAAGTAGGCGCTGCTGGACGTCATCCCGATGCGGACATCCGGATCGAAGCACTCGAGCGCGCGCTGCGCATCGTCGATGTCCTCCTTCGAGATCGACCCTTTCTGCCGCCGCGCTCCGCGTGCGAAGTGATCCATGACGCAATTCAGCTCGACGTAGGCCTCCGCCAGCGCCCGATCATCCTCCTCCACCCACCCCGGCACCTTCACCTCGTCGCCTTCCTGCACTGCGCCCTCCAGCTTCCGTGCCAGCCTCGCAAACGTCCGCATCGCCCGCCCCGCGGCCTTCGCCATGCCCATGTTCGAATCCGCGCGCACGATTGCGGCCATCGTCTTGCCGGTGTAGATGCATTCCAGGCCACGAGGCCGCAGGATACGGAGGAGGACGGCGTCGACCGGTTCATCCTTCGCCGACAGCGTGACCGGTTCGGCGTCCTTCACGAGGTCGGTGGAGAAGGCGAGATGGAGGCCGGAGGCGTCCTGCAGCCGGTTCAGCGCCTCGGCGAGCGGCACGGCTTTCAGGTCGATGGTGGCGCGAACAGGTTCGGCGGCGACGGCAACTCGCCACGCGAGCACTCCGATCGCAATGGCAATCAGAAGACGCGCCGGCAGTCCGTAGTTGCACATCGAATCTTCTCCTCGATTGTTCGGTAGCATCACTTCTTTTCCTCCAGCCGCTTGATCGCCTTCTGCACGTCGTCTCCGATCTCGGGATCGTGCTCCAACTCCTTCAGGGCGGCCATCAGCGTGGGCGTAGGGGGAAGTGAGAGCGTGAAGAAGAACCGCCACCTGCGTTGTTCGCCGAGTTCACGATCCTTCAGGTACAAGATGAACAATGCCTCGGCCCCGGCGGCTTTCGGTGCGCGGGCTGCATGCTGGCCCAGCGCCTCCCGCAGATATTTCGGCAGCGTGGGATACTTCTCGGCGAGCGTGGCGAGGAGCTTCGTCTCCGGATTCACCTGCAGATCGAACTCCACGGCGGCGGACCGCACGGCGACGTCCTGCCGGTCATCCTGTGCGAGGGCCTCCAGTTGCGCGGCGGCCTCCGCACCGGCGGCAGCGGCATACAGCCCGAGCGCCTCGCGGCGGGCGCTGCCCTCGCGCATTGGATCACATGCGGCCGCGAGGCCGACGTCGGCCGCCTTGCGCGCCCAATCCGGCATCGGCTTCCCCTGCGTCCGCAGCTTACGAAGCTCGATCTGAACACGGCCCGTCCAGAAGGTCAAGGCGTTCTCGAATCCCGTATCCGCGTCCGGTCCCTTCGGCCAATCGGCGAGAATGTTCCCCAGCACTTCATAGTGCGGTGACCCATGACGCGCGAGCACGGGCAGCGCCTTGCTGTTGAATCCGATGCCCTCCGCGGGGTCCGCCAGCCTTTCCATCAGGTACTGCTCGAATTCGGCGGAAATCTCTCGCGACTGAAACTCGATGGCCCACAGGGCCAAGCCGCGCAGGCGCTCGGGCACCGCGCCCGCGATCATGCGCTTCTGCAACTCGACCAGCGCATCCGCGACGTAGGCGTCGGCCGATTCATCCTCGGCAGTCTTCGGAAGCCATGGTGTCGGGAAGCCTTGCAGCATGATCATTCCAGTCAGTAGCACCGCCTGGTCGTCAGCGCGGTTGCCCGTCATGATCTTCCGCCGGGCGTCTTCCATCGCCGCGGATACCTCGGCATCCTTCTGGAACCAGTACGGTGCCTGATAGAGGTCGCCGAGAAGAACGGCGATCTTCGCGCCGATTCTCGGGTGATCAGCGTAGGCCATGGCACGCGCGGCAGCAGTGCGAATGCCGGCCGGCGTCTTGCTCAGAATGGCACGGCGATCATCGAACGCCTGCAATCCGAAATACGCGCAGAGCAGGTCGACGCCAGCCCCGACCGCGGCGTCCGAGGCGCCCGGCCCCGTGCACGTGCTCGCCATCTTGTCGACCAACTCCACTATGCCCTTCGTGAACTCCGGATTCCCGCCGAACCTGAAGAACACGCCCTCGATATTGCCGATGTACGACGCGAAGCCCCGCACGGCCGCGAAGTCGCCCGCCGCGCGCTTCTCGAACAGCGCCGCGTAGCGGTCGAGAATGGCGCGGATCGCGAAATCGTAGCGCTTCAGTTGGTTCGACAGGTTGTCGTTGGCCGTCAGCTCGTAGAACGCCTCCGGCTCCGATTCGCAGATCATCGTCAGCAGCAGCGGCTGGCTGGCGAACCAGAAGGTGTTCTTCAGCACAAGGCTCTGCAGCTCGTCGTTCTTCGACTCGAGGAGGGCGTCGAGCACCATCATCCGGCGCTGTTCGTTCAACTCGTGGTCGTCATCGGCCAGTTTGCCGAATGCGGCCAGCATCGCCTCGGCCCCGGCGCCGCGCGGATCCCGGCGGATGTCATCCTGCAGAATCGCCATCGCATCATCGAATGGCAGCGTGCGCACAATGGCGACCGCCGCGGCCGCTCGCACGGCGTATCGGGGCGACCGAAGCGCAGTGGCGAGCGCCTGCCTGAACGCGGGGGCGTTCGCGGGGCGAGCGGCACCTTCGCGATCATTGCGCCGTTGCACCGAGCAGGCTTCGAGCGCCGCCAGCCGCTCAAGCTCGTCCTGCGAATACAGCGCCTGTAGGACTTGCGCCTCGGAGGCAGCGCCGGGGCACGCGCCGCCGGCCACGATGCCGGCGAGCCGCGCCCACAGGCAGTCGGAGCCGGCGAGCTCCGCGAGCTTCGAGAAGTCCGCCCGACCGCTGGCCCCCTCCTCGAACCAGTGCATCCCCTGCAAGAGCACGCCGGCCGCGAGCGCCTGGTGGGAAGGCTTGCCCGACGCCAGCATCCCCGCCAACCGGTCCAGTACTGCGGCCCGGTCAAGGGCGGAGGGCCCCGCCCCGGCCGTCGCCGCCGTGCCGTTGTCCGCTGCCGGATCGAATCGGTCCGCATTGCAGAACGCCGCCAGAAGGTCAGCCGAGAGTTTCAGCCAGGAGTCGTTTGCGGCGGCAGGCGAGGCTGCCAGTTGCCCCAGCCTGGCCGCGTCGTCGCGCCACGTCGAGCGGAGCATGAATACGCCGAGCGCCTGCAGGATGGGATTCGCGTCGCCGGCAAGCGCACCGGTGAAGCTCTGTTCCACCTGCTCGTCGCCGTCGATCTTCCGCCGCCGTGAGGACCAATAAAAGCACGCAGCCGCACGGACTGCGGCGTTGGCGTCGGAACGCAATGAGCCCAGGATGGCGGCATCAGGATCGTTGCGCCTGTCGATGCCGGCGGCCAGTGCGGTGGCGAATCGGACTTCCGGCGCCGGATCCTTCACGCCCGCCGCCATCACTTTCTGCCGAATGGCCGGCCAGAGCTGGGATCCAAACGTGTTGAGGCTCGCGACGGTGAGCAGCCCGCTGCCCCGCACCGCCGGGTCACGATCAGCCAGCGCCTTCTGCAGGATCTCTGCGATCGCCTCGGATTCCTCGAACGGCATCTCGTTGCCCACGTGGGTGAAAATGACGGCCGGCACACAGGCACCCGTCCGGGCGTCCACGTCGGTTGAACCGAGCATCCCCGGCACGGCGTCAAGCTTTCCCACCAAGCCTTCCCGCAATCCGAAGTAGCGCAATGCCGCCGCAAAATCGACGGCCGCTTCCGCCAACTCCCGATCATCATCCTCCTCCACCCACCCCGGCACCTTCACCTCATCACCGACCTGCACGGCGTTCTCCAGCTTCTTCTCCAGCCGCGCAAACGTCCGCATCGCCCGCCCCGCGGCCTTCGCCATGCCCATGTTCGAATCCGCGCGCACGATTGCCGCCATGGTCTCGCCGGTGTAGATGCATTCGAGGCCGCGCGGACGCAGGATGCGGAGGAGGACGGCGTCGACCGGTTCATCCTTCGCCGACAGCGTGACCGGTTCGGCATCGCGGACGAGATCGGCGGCGAAGGCGAGATGCAGGCCGGAGGCGTCCTGGAGGCGCGTGAGGGCGGTGCGGAGGGGGGCAGCGTTCAGGTCGATACTGATGCTATTCGCCTGAGCTTCCGCTGTGCAGTGTGCGCCAAACAGAACGACGCTGGTAAGAAGGGCGAACAGGAATGCTGACTTCACAGGTATCATGGCTGTACATCCTTGCGTGATGGTTGCAGTGGCTCAATCGCGCTGAAGATGTCCCCCCATTATAAGACACCCGCCAGAGGCGATCGTTTGACATTTTGTGGCTCCGTGACCGCCCTCTTCCCGAATGGCGTGAGAATAAGCGTTTTATACGCGAACACAGGGCCGTCGGGCAGGGGCGGGCCGCCGGCGGCGACCGACTGCCGCTGTGACCCTGCGCCCGTAGTGCCGCCTGCGTCTTCGCACGAAGCAGCTTTAGCTCCGTAGGCGTTGCCCGCCCTTGACGGCGTTGCCCGCCCTTGACGGCGTTGTCTTTTCGTGCTGAAGGGCGGAACGCGTTAAGTCAATGCCATTGGCCCCTGCATGCCATCCCGTGCGGAAAACGATCAACCGGCTAACCGGCCAACTGAAAAACCGCTCAACCGAATAACCGAATAACTGAAAAAAACCGGCAGGCGCTCCATCTTCGCGTACAAGATGGGCGCCCGCCGGTTCTTTCCCGAGGAGATGCGTCCCGATTGTCGTCTGCCTGCGGCCTGGCTGCCGCGGCTGCAACGGACCGTCAGCGGTCACGTCAGCGGTCCCGCCAGTCCATCGTCCTGCCGTTCGGCCGGGGATCGTACCGCGTCGCCGGCCGTTCTTCCGGTTCGCGGTCGTGATACCTGCGTTGCGGTTCGCGGTCGCGATAGCTCGCCTCCGATTCGCGGTACCGCTGCGACCGATACGGCTGGGCCTGTTTCGGCGCAAGGAGCCCGTCGATCAGCTCGTTCGTTCGGTAGATGATCGACTGGCTTCCCCACCCGGTGATCTTCGTCGGGCCGCCGGACTCGGTGACGACGTCGATCACCGCCACGTACCACTTCACCCAGCCGTAGGGCGTTATCTTGATGGGAACGCTGTCGTCGTTCCCGGTGGTGGCGGCCCTTGTGGACCACCTCCCGAAGCTGACCACGTAGCTGTCGCCGATGCTCAGCTTGGCCCAGGAGCCGTCGATGATCAGCGAGATTTTCGCATACAGGATGTTGCTCCCGTTCTTCTGCAGCGTCCAGTTCCGGCGGGAAACGTCGTCCCGCTCGCGAACGATGTACCGGTGAAACACGTTCGGCCTGTCCGCGTAGTAGACGCTGTCGAACTCCACGCTCTTGTGGATCTGGCCGACCGGGTAGTTTTCGACGATCCCGGCGAGCTTGACGAACACGCTTGCCAGGTCGTTCTCCAGTGTCTTCGCCTGGTTCGCTTCGGTCAGGCGGCGGGTGCTCGTGATCACCACTCTTCCGTCGCCGCTGAGCGTGGCGGTGTTGCCGCTCTCGAGCACCCACGTGAGGCTCTGGCCTTCAAAGCGGCCATTGGTCTTGCCGCTGATGTACTTGTAGTAGAATCCCCGCAGCGTAAACTGCCCGGTGAACTTGCTGGAGATCGCGGACATCGGCCGGTTGTCGGGGGGCGGCTCCACTGGCGTGGTTCGCACGATCGCGGGCGTCGCCGCCGGCTTGACCGGCACGATGCCCAGCAGCCGTTCCACCTCCGCGTCCTTCGCGAGGGCCACCTCCACCTCCGCAGCCGTCTTGGCGGTCGCAACCTCGATGACCGTCGCCTTCACTTCGACGGCGTCGCCGGAGGCGGTGATCCTGCCGACGACGACCGCCTTGGCGCCCAGCACGTTGGCCAGACGCGCCGCAAGCACCGTGCCGTGCAGCGAAACACGACGCAGTTGCAGGGCAGACAGCACCTTGTCGACCGCCGACGGCTCGATCACGCGGTATCCCGCCGCCGCCAGCCCCCGGGCGACCGCCGCCGCCAGCGTGTCCTGCAACGCGCACGTCTTGTCTTCAGGCCCCCAGAACGGAGCTACCGCCACGGATTTCTCCCCCAGCTTGTCGAGCTGGGCCTTGCAGTCTTCCACGATCTTTGCCGCCGCCTGCTCCACGGTGAGTCCGTTCGGCTTCAGCGGCTGCGGAGCCATCCCCGCCTGAGCGATCCAGAAGATCTGCTCCTTCTCGATCTTCAGCAGCTTGCTGTCGGTCTTCACGATCACGATCTGGGCGTCGCTGTAGACGATGCTCCCGTCGTATCGTGTGCCGTCCTTGAGGATGATCACATCGGCGTACGCGCCGAGGCCGCATACCAGCAGCAGCCCCACGGCCAACGCGATGACCTTCAATCGTTTCATGACGCTTTCCTCCACGGGTCCTTTGCGAATCCGGACACGCGTCCCACGGCTCCATGGTGAGCCGGGAAGACGCCGTCGCTTCATCATTGGAAACACCCGAGGAGCGGGTATGGTTCAGCAATCAATCTTTCGGCAGAAATCGATGGAACGTGAGGGAGGGGGATGGAACGATGAACGGTGAAACGATGAATGATGAACGATGAACTACGCTGACGGATTCCGCACTGCACGTTGTTCATCGTTCATCGTTTGATTCAGTCGGTTTCTTCTTCTTCGATGGCGGCCTCTTCGGCAAGGTCCCATCTGCCGCGAACTTCGTAGCCTTCGGTCGCCTGTTCCTCTTCCTGCTTGCATTTCAGGCACAGGGTGGCGAAAGGCAGCGCCGCCAGCCGCGGGGCGCCGATCGACTTGCCGCAGCTCTCGCACCTGCCATACTCGCCCTGTTCTATCCGCTTCAGAGCGTCCTGGATCTCGTGCAACTCCGAAATCTCCGCCTGAAGGTGCATCGACATGTCCTCGCGTTCCAGCGAGGCGATCGCCTGGTCAACCTTGTCTCCCGACACCGTCTGGCCAGGCATCTTGGTCAACTCCTGGATGCGCGTCAGCAAGTCGCCTCTGCGCTTCAACAACCTGTCCTTGATCTTATCCAGATTCTTTACTGCCATCACAAATCGCCTCCAAAGCGGCACCTCGGTGCTGCACCACGGTATTCGAACCCAGGGGTCAATCACATCCACGGGGCCAGCGGGCGAACACGCCACGCGCGCCCCTGCCCGTTGTTGTTAGTTCCTCACCCGGTGGATTAGTTCTGGTTTTTCCCGCCAGAAAAAAACGTAAAAAAACATCCCATCGCCGGACGGCCGCCCATCGCGGCAACCGCTCCGCAGCCGGCGGGCGGCACCATGCGCGGGCCGGGCAGCCGTCCGAAGCTCGCGGCCGGCCGTCGTGAAGTTTTGACACGTACAACAACCGCGCCAACCCGCGAGTTCCGCAATTTATTGCTATCAAAAAAGTGTGTCGGCAGAATTCGAGCGCGAAACACTACATTCTCGGAAATTTCGCGCTCCTCAGTGCCCGGCTCCGGAGGAACCGACTGCCGCCGGCGGCGCTCCCGCAGCGCTCGGCCCGCTGCTCCTCCATCTCTATATATTCTTTCGGGCGGGCACTGTCAAGTCTTTATTTCGGCATTTTCCCAAGTTCCTTAAGATTTTTTTCCGTACCGAATTTTCCGCACCCGAATCGTGCCCCCTTCTCGCCCTCCGAATGGCCCCCGTGCGCCACCCTTGCGTATAGATGAACACCCGGCCAACAACAGCCGGGAAACCACCGCCCACCGCGCAACACTCAACGATCAACGATCAACGTCCAGCCCTCAACCTCCAGTACACAACCAGCTCCCCTTGGGTCCCGCATTCGCTACACACCGCCAACAACCGCCAGATCGTCCACGTGTTGGCCGTTGCTCGTTGAACGTTGCTCGTTGAACGTTCGGTTTCCCCTCTTCCTTCGATGTTCAATGTTCGACGTTCAGTGTTCGATGTTCGCCTTCGGTGTCACTCTTCATTCTTCATTGCATTCTTCCACGCTTCCATCGCCGCCTCATGCACCCGTGCAAACGGCACACCCCGCTCCCGCGCGATCCGGGTGCAATCGTCGTGCTCGGGCTTCGCCCGCACGATCCGCCCGCCCATCCTGCCGACCTTCATCCTGACGTCGCCCAGGGGAGTGCTCACCGTGCACGTCTCCCGTGGAAGCTTGCGGCGGCGAGCCTCGTGGATGCGCACACCGAAAGTCGTCGTCTCGCGGAAGATCACCTCCTGCACGAATGTTGTCCGGCCCGGCGGGGCCAGCACCGTCAGCAGCAGCGCCGGCCGCCCCTTCTTCATCTGGATCGGCATCACGAATACGTCCAGCGCGCCCGCGTCGAACAGCCTATCAAACACACCGCCGAAGAACTCCGGCGACATGTCGTCCAGGTTCGCCTCGATCACCTCCACAACGTCCGCGTCGAGCTCGCCCTCAACAGTTTGTCCGATGAAGACGCGCAGGAGGTTCGGCCTGCCGGGGACGTCGCGGCTGCCCGCGCCGTAGCCGACGGCCTCGATCCTGCAGGCGGGCATCGGCCCGAACTCGCTCGCGACCGTGGCGAGAATTGCCGCACCCGTCGGCGTCGTCAGCTCGCCCTGGATATCGGTGGGGATCACCGGGATGTTGCGAACAAGCAGCGCCGTGGCCGGAGCCGGCACTGGCAGCTCCCCGTGCCCACAGCGAACGCTCCCGCTTCCCAGCCGCAGCGGCGACGCACACACGCGGTCCACCCCCAGCAGGTGCAGGGCCGCCGCCGTTCCCACGATGTCCACGATCGCATCGATCGCGCCCACCTCGTGGAAATGGATCTCCTCGGGCGGCTTCGCGTGTACTTCCCCCTCGGCGGCTGCCAGGCAGCGGAACACGTCGCAAGCCATCCGCTTCACCGGCCGGGCCAGTGCCGACTGCTCGATCAGGGGCAGGATTTCCGCCAGCCCCCTGCCGTGATTGTGGTGATGGCCGTGGGATGGATTATCGTGCGAGTCATCCGCCGGACGATTCGTCTCGGCGAGCAACACGTCAAACTTCGTGCCGCTGATCCCGGCTCGCGTCACCTTGCCGGCAGTGAGGCGAAAACCCTCAAGCTGCAGCTTCGCGATCTCGCGCTCCACGTCTGCGAGCCGCAGCCCGGCATCGATGAGCGCACCCAGGATCATGTCGCCGGCAGCGCCGGAAAAACAATCGAAGTAAGCTATCTTCATAGTCCGCCGCCGCTGCTGAAATGACAACACTGAGCCGATCTGAGGGCTGAGGGGTGGTTTCGACACGAAGTTATCAAGACACGAAGGAGCACAAAGAAGAATAGCAGGAAAAATGTCAGGACGGGTATGTCCGTTGCCCCCGCCACCACGCTCCTCGTGGATTCATCTTCGTGATCCTTCGTGACTTCGTGTCAAACCCACCCTTGCATACGCTTTTCTGCCCTGGATCAATCCTCCCCTTCCTTCTTCTCGCCGGCATCTTCGGCGTTCCCCTGGTCGGCTTCGGCACCTTCGTCTGTCACCTGGTCGACTTCGGGCGGCGGGTCGGCGCCTTCGACGTCGCTGAAGACGATCCGCTGCGGGTACACAGGCTCCTTGATGGCGCCGCGCTTGGCTTTCTCACCCTTGTTGCGCTTGTGCAGTGTGACGCGGCGGACCTTCCCCTCGTCTTGCGGAGCTACCCACACCGGCGCCGCCACGTCGCCCGTGATCGTCGTCCCGTCCTTCTTCGTGATCGTCGTGCGGTACTTGTGCCACACGTAGTAGAGGTTGGTGTAGATCTTCTGGTCGGAGCCGCCTTCTTTCCAGCGCCAGTCCTGCTCCAGCGTGTTCTCCGCAATCGAGATGTCGATGGTCGCAATCTCGTCCCAGGCGACCCGCTCGTATTTCTTGGCGTCCTGATCGAAGATCGCGATCGCCTTGCTGAGGCTGGTGTAGACGGATCCGGCCAGTACGGTCATGTCGGAAAGCTGCACCCAGCCGGGGCGAGCGTCGTCGCGCGGTCCGCCCATGCCCCGCAATGGGCTTTCCGGCTCGTCGGCCGCCTTCTCCTGAGCTTCGGCTTCCTTCTCGATCTCGGCGGCATCATCGGGTTTGGCTGATTCCCCGGCAGCACACATCCGGCCACAAAGCAACGCGGACAGCAGGCAGCAGAACAGAATCTGTTTCATGGCAAATGCTCCTTATTTTTGCGTCCGACTTCTGATCGCCCGCTCATTATGATGGTATTGTAGGCGCTCGTTGCTCGAAAATCAACCATGAAAGTGCACCGCTCCCCGCCAAGCTCCGGCACGCGAAAGCACCACCATTTTCCACTCCGCCCTCGATTCCCGCATCGCCCCCACCGACCAGGCGGCAGGAGACAGGCTACAGGCGACAAATCCCAGATGCCTTGTGGACACAGTGGACGTAGTGGACCCCGGGGTTTCCCGTCTTCTCGTCTTCCCGTCTTCCCGTCCTCCCATCTTCTCGTCGCATTTCCTCCGGATTTCCTGTAAAATGGCCTCGTGTTCCGGGTTTATCCATGTAACGTCGGCCGATGCACGCGCAACTTCGCGGGGATCCGATGCAGAAGAAGGACGCCAGGCTCGAGCGATGGCTGCTGTCCGTTGTGCCCCGGGCCGTAGCCTACGCCCGAAGCATCACCAGCCGGCCGGACGACGCCGAAGACGTCGTGCACGACGTCATCTGCCGGTTGCTGAACCACCGCGAATACGACCTTGCCGCCGATGGCGAGAAAATCCTGTTCCGCTCGATCACCAACGCGTGCATCAACCGCCGCAGCCGCGCCCGCGCGATGGCCAGCCTGGATGCCCGGAACCGCGACACCGGCGAGCCCGTTGTGGAACCGGCCGAGGAGTCGGCCGAATCCGATCCCGTGGCCATGGCAATCGAGGGCGAGCTGGCAGCCGCCGTCCGCCGCGAGCTTGCGAACCTGCCCCCGCTTCAGCGGGCAGCCGTCGAGCTGAAAGCGATGGACAGGTCGCTCCGCGAGATCGCCGAGATCCTCGACGTGACCGCCGCCAACGCCGGCGTGCTCGTCCACCGCGGCCGCAAGCTCCTCGCCGAGCGCCTGGCACCGTACCTGCAGGAGTCCTGAACGATGAACAAATCCAGCGATGACCGCGAGCGAGACGTTCTCCGGCTCGTGCGCGCTCACCTCGACAACGAAGCAGACGGCACAAACGCAGCCGCGGTGGTCGCGCGAATAATGCACACCCGCGCAACCCGGCGGCTGCGGGCCCGGATCGCATTCGCCGCGGCCGCACTTGCCGCATCCATCGCCGTCCTGTTCATCGTCACGCCGCGCCGGCAGGTCGTTCAGCCGCTCGGTCTTCCCCAGCTTTCGGCCCTCGTGCGCAGCCCGGTCTCCGGAGCCGCGATCGGCCTCGACGCTGCCCGCGAATGCATCAGGCAGGCGGCCGACCTGCAACACATTATCCCGTCGCCTTCCGTGCCCGTCCAGCCCACGGCAGGCGGCCTTGCTATCGAGATGCTCAAGTCCGACGCCCAGGTCATTCGCGAAAGCGTGAACCGCCTCATCATCCAATCGCTTTCCGATGCCGGCCTGATCTCGTAGGGGCGAGTCCTCGTTGGATCGCCGGCAACCGTCGCATTGGCGACAACCGCCATGCGGTCGTAGGGGCGAACCTTGTGTTCGCCCTCGTCGGATCGCCGAGGGTCGCCGTCGTTCCCACGAAGGGCGAACACAAGGTTCGCCCCTACACCCGTAAGGTGATGAACGAATGCTTCGACAAAGGAGAATCGAGATGCCACGTCTGACAAGTCTCGTTGTTGTGCTCGTGTGTGCCCTGTCCCCGTTCGCAGCCGCAGGCGAAGCCCAGCCGGCCGCCCTGAACCTGCTGCCTCCCCAGCCTCTCGCGATCGTCCGCGCCATCGGCCTCGGCACCGAGTGGCAGCTTCTCAAGGTATCAGACTTCGCCGAGCAATTCCAGGAAGCCGCCACGCCCGAGGTAGCCGGCCAACTCCAGCAGATACGCAACGGTCTGGCACAGCTTCAGATGAACATGGGCGTCAACGCCGAAGAACTGCTCTCCAACGTCATCGGCATCGACTGCGTGCTCGCCGTCTACGGCCCGGGCGACGGCGTGTTCATCGCCGAAAACCCCGTCCCCGCCCTGTTGCGAGACGCCGCCGAGAAGATTCTGATCTTCGAGCGAGCCGCCGGCAAGGTCCAGGCCGAAAACGCCCAGACCTACAAGCTCGTCGAAATCTGCCAGACCACCTATACGCAACGGAATCCAGATGTCCCGCCGAAGATGCGCTTCCACTGCATCGTCGGCAATACACTCGTAGCCGGCAGCAACCTTGATACCATCAAGCTCGTGGTCGACCGCGCCACCGCCGGGGATCCCCCAGTGATGGAAGGCGAAGCGGCTGCCGCCTTCGCCGCCATGAACCAGGACGCCATCCTCCAAAGCTACATCGATACCGACGTCATCAGCCGGAAGTTCGACGTGCAGGCCGCCCTGGAAGGCAAGATCAGGCACCCGCTCAGCCGGTTCTTCATCGCCAAGCTGAAGGAGGCACTCCCGCTGGTGCAGTACGTGGCGTGCACCGTCATGCCGAAAGAAGACGGCAAGCTCGAATTCCGCTCATCCGCCATCTTTGACGAGCAGACCTGGCCCGAATCGATGAAGGCCATGCTGCCCAAGACTGCCGGCTCGCCCGACATCCTCCAGCTCGCCCCCGATAGCGCCGCGTTCTGCGTCGGCCACCAGGTGAACAAGGCCGCCCTCTGGCAGTACATCATCGACACCGTTTCCGCCATCAATCCGCGCCGAGCCGAGCGCATGAAGAACGGCGCAAACTGGGTCGCAGGCATGATCGGCGGGCTGTCCTCCGACCAGCTCCTGGCCAGCCTCGGCGACCAGGTTGGCGTCTTCATCACGTCCCGCGATGCACCCGATGCCGTCCCCGTGGTCTCGCTCGCGTTTGAAGTGAGGGATAAGGATACCGAGGCACAGGAGATCCTCACCGCCATCCGCTCGCTGGCCGGGGCCGTTGCCGGACTCGCACAGATGCAGGCCGCAAACACCAACACCCTCGCCAAGGCCGTCCTCGAAAGCAGCTCCTACAAGGACGTCCCGTTCACCACACTGCGGCTGACCGAGGAAAACTTCGCCGGCAACCTCAACGTCACCCTGTTCGTGCTCGACGATCACGTGATTGTCAGCAGCAACATCGACGGCGCCCAGGCGATCGTCGACCGCCACGCCGCCGGCAAGAAGGACCTCGCCAAGGCCTTCGACCTGCCCAACATCGCCGATCCGCTCGCCTTCGCCGGCAAGTTCGACGCCCGCCTTGCCAACCAGACGGTCTTCCGCCACAGAACCTTCCTGATCAACGACAACGTGCGCAAGGGCAAGCCCCGCGAGCGAGTCGAGAAGGACATCGACAACCTCATCTTCCTCCTCGGCATGATCGATAACATTTCATTCTACTCGACCTACGTGCCCGGGCGCATCGATCGAGTGTGCACGCTCAAGTTTGCAGGGAAGGATGGACAGTCAAACGCGGCTACTGAATGACAATGGAGG
>DATKYA010000210.1:0-2281 GCA_035528775.1 Planctomycetota bacterium
TCGGTGAAGTTCTCCTCCAGCTTCGGCCGGAAATAGTCGATCCATCTCGTGCGACCGGCGGAGGCATGGATCGAGCCGAAATGCGGGCCGGTGTGGTCGTGAAGCTCGCTCACGGCCTCTGCAATCCGGCGCTCGACGCGGACGCGGTCGTCGGGAGTCATCCACGCGGACGCCTCGCCGAGATTGCTGCCGGGCAGCCGCTCCATCACGATGAACGCGAACGGCACGCTCCCGCACGAGAGGTCGCAGTGGAATGGCCGGGGCATCGGGAAGCTCGTGTGCTGTTCGAAGAAGCCGAGCGTCCTGAACTGGTGCCGCAACCCATCGTCATCCCGCGTGTGCGACGCCTTCAGCACGACCGGCGACCGCGGATGGTCGAACAGCACCTCCCTCACGGTATAGCAGCAACCGCCGCTGAGCGAGCGCAGGCCGGTGCAGCGCACACGCTCCCCCAGCCATTCATGGAGCAGCGTTTCGGCGTGGTCGCGGGTGATTTCCACCGGCGGATTCAGCGGGTCGTCGAACATGGCTGTGATTCTACCACAAAGCCATGGGAAGAGGAAAGGGAATGGGGGCAGGCTCGTGGACGCAGTGAACGCAGTGAACGCAGTGGACGCAGTGGACCAAGTGGACCAAGTGGACCAAGTCGACCAAGTGGACCAAGTCGACGTAGCGAAGCCGGCTAATCACCATTTTTCTTGGAACCATGTCCGTCGTTCTTCGTCTATTGATGTAGCATTCGGATTTTTCCGGCGATTCCCGTTTTCAGGAGGAAAAGGAGGTTGCGATGCGAAACGTGCTCGTGGGTGCGACCGCTGCGGTCGCCGTGATGCTTGCCTGCACCGCCGTTGCGGCGCTGGCCGAGGAGGCCGATCAGCTTGAGCAGGACGTGACGCAGGGTGCATTGCGCGTCAAGCAGCAGGACGGCTCCTACGTCGAGTGCCCGCTGAAGCACACCGACGTGAAGGGCGAGATCTCCGGCTTCATCGCCCGCATGAAGGTCACCCAGACCTTCTACAACCCGCTGAACGAGAAGATCGAGGCCGTCTACGTCTTCCCGCTGCCGCACGGCTCGGCCGTCGACGACATGACGATGGTGATCGGCGAGCGGCGGATCGTCGGCATCATCAAGAAACGCGCCGAGGCCCGTGCCATCTACGAGCAGGCTATCCAGCGTGGCCAGACCGCCGCACTCCTCGAGCAGGAACGGCCCAACATCTTCACGCAATCCGTGGGCAACATCGCGCCCAACCAGGAAATCAACATCGAAATCTGCTACCTCGACGTGCTCGAGTACGACATGGGCGAGTACACCTTCCACTTCCCGATGGTGGTCGGCCCGCGGTACAATCCCGCTGGATTCACCGGCGGGATCGGGGCCGTCCCGCGCGACGAGAAGGGGGCATCCGGCCAGAAGACCGAGGTGCCCTACCTCAAGCCCGGCGAACGCAACGGGCACGATATCTCGCTGGCCCTCACGCTCGATGCCGGCGTGCCCATTCGCGACCTGAAGGTGACCAATCACAAGGCCGAAGCACTCCAGGTGGACAAGTCGCGCGCCAAGGTGACGCTTTCCCCCGCCGATTCCATCCCCAACAAGGATTTCGTGCTGAAATACAAGGTGGCTGGCGAGAAGCCCGAGATCGCCGCCCTCGCACACAACCTCGGCGGCGGATTCGAAGGCAGCGGCGGCTACTTCATGCTCATGATTCAGCCGAAGATCGACGAGCAGCTCAAGGAGGCTCCCCCCCGCGAAGTCTGCTTCCTCATCGACGTCTCCGGCTCGATGCGCGGCCAGCCCACGGCGAAGGTCCGCGATACGATGCAGGAGTTCTTCAAGCTTTCCAAGCCCGACGACACCATCCAGGTGGTAACGTTCGCCAGCCAGGCGGCGCAGCTCTTCCCGCAATACGTTCCCGCCACGAAGGAAAACGTGGACAAGGCCCTCGCATTCACGAGCGCCATCGAAGGCAGCGGCGGCACCGAAATGATGAAGGGCATCAACATGGTGCTCGACGCACCGGTCAGCCCGAACCGCGTCCGCATCGTGCTGCTGCTCACCGACGGCTTCATCGGCAACGAGGCACAGATCATCGATGCCGTGGCCAAGAAATGCGGCGACCAGATCCGCTTCTGGACCATCGGCATCGGGCAGGCGCCCAACCGCTTCCTGATCGACGGTGTGGCGAAGCAGGGCGGCGGAATGGGGGCAGTCCTGGGTCTGAACGACAGCCCGGTCGAGCTGGTGCCGACGATCGTCGAGCGCATCCACCGCGCCCAG
>DATKYA010000211.1:0-5118 GCA_035528775.1 Planctomycetota bacterium
CCTGTCTTCGTTTTTGATTCTTGATTTTTCATTTTTAATTTTTCATTTTTAATCTTTCATTTGGCTGCATATCAGGCGGCGCGACTTCTCGCAGATCACCACCGGCGGGTTCGGCCCGAGCTTCTCCTGCGCCATTCGCCACGCTTCTTCCAGCGACGATGCGGTGTTCACGTAGCTGCCGGCGATCCGGCGGCGCATCGACTCGCACGTGACGAGGATGACGGTCGCGTTGCGCTCGAGGATCGGCCGCGCCATCACGTTCGCTCCGTGGGCGCCGAGGCTGAACAGCTCCCGCTTGTGGACGTCGCGGTACACCTCTTCCGCCGTCTTGGTGGTCAGCCAGTCGATGAAGACCTTCTCGGCGCCCGGCCCTTCGGGGCACTCGGCGAGCAGGATCACCACGCCGCCCTGCTCGACCAGCTCGATGCCGGGCAGGATGGCCTTCTTGCCCTGGACCAGATCGACGTCGTAGGGTGAGCCGCCGGCCGACGAGATGATGACGGGTGCGGTTGCCGGCTTCACGCGATAGATGGCGCCCGCCCGCCGGCACGCCTCCTCGTGTGCCTTGAACGGATCGCCGCTGATCACTTCGGCAGGCTCGTCGTTGGGGCCGCTGATCGTGCAGGTGATGAAGTGGAAGGGGCAGTTGCGGGCGAACTCCTCGGCGTCGTCGCTGAGGGGATTCCCGTGCAGCATGCCGATGCGGGCGTTGTTGCGCACCAGCGAAAAATGGTTGCTGTCGATCGAATCGGCGTACGCCAGCCCGGGCATCAGCAGTTTGCGCCCGCCCGACCACCCCAGCAGATACGACGGCTCGATGATCCCGACGCCGATGATTACGTCGTGCTCGAAGATGATCTTGTTCACCAGGATTTCGGTGCCTCGGCTGGTGGTGCCGAGATGGCGGTGGATGCCGCGGTCGAACGAATCGTGCTGGAGCACGGGGATCGCGTCGGCGATGTCCTTCCCAAGGTGTGCGTCGATCTCGGATTGGGTCATGTGGCGATGGCGGCCGGTGGCGAGGATGATCGCGGGCTGCACGCCGGCCGCCGAGCAGGCGTCGAGGATCGGCAGGATCATCTGCCGGGGCGACGGGCGCGTGTGGTCCACGGTAACGATCAGCGCCGTGTGTTTGCCGGCGAGCAATTCGCTCAGCGGCGGGGAATACAGTGGTTGCCGCTGGCTCGCCAGGCTGGCGGCGGTCACGTCGTCCACCGGGCGCACCGGCTTGGGTTTGAGCACCGCGCGAACAAGCGACGGATCAAGGTCGATGTCCATCGTGCCGGTGCCGTACTGCAGACTGTAGATCATCTCACATTCCCTCATCAACAATGGCCAACGAGAAGCAACTGGCTCCGCTGGCGCGGCTCCTCCGCACGATTCCACCCGAATGACGGGCAAGACGCAACAGTTGCCCTCATTTGCCTGTATCGGCGGAATCCGGATCGTGTGAACAATTCAGGCATGGGGGAGATTTCCACCTGAAGCGGCGGGATCCGGATGAGGGCGAACACAAGGCTCGCTCCTGCGAGATTCCGGTTCCGCCGGTTTTCGGTTTCGCCGACTTTGGGGCTTGATTTCACCCGGTGAACCTGCTATTATTCTGGTATTCCGGGAGATGGTTGAAGGGAGTCACAATCCAATGTGGGACAAGAAACATCTGCTGGGCCTTGAGGAGCTGTCTGCACAGGACATTACGGAGCTTCTCGACAAGGCCGGCGATTATCGCGCCACAGCCCTGGACGACGACAAGGCGTGCGACGCCCTGCGCGGCAAGCGCGTGGTGCTCATGTTTTTCGAGAACAGCACGCGCACGCGCGTGTCGTTTGAAGTCGCGGCCGAACGCCTCGGCGGCTCCGTCACGGCACTGTCGATGGATACGTCGAGCGTGAAGAAAGGCGAAAGCCTGCTCGACACGGTCCGCACCATCGACTCGATGGGCGTGGATTTCATGGTGGTGCGGCACTCGTCGTCGGGTGCGGCCCGCCAGGTCGCACAGGCCGTGTCGGCGTCCGTCATCAACGCGGGCGACGGCACGCACGAGCACCCGACCCAGGGCCTGCTCGACATGCTCACCATCCGCCAGCACAAGGGCCGGATCGACGGCCTGCGCGTGGGGATCGTGGGCGACGTGCTGCACAGCCGCGTGGCACGCTCCAACCTCTTCGGCCTGAAGAAGCTGGGGGCGTCGGTGGTGCTGATCGGCCCGCCCACGCTCGTGCCCGATTCGTTCAGGTCGCTGGGCGCCGAAATCTCGAACAACTTCGACGACGTGATCCACCAGTGCGACGTGCTGAACATGCTGCGAATCCAGCGCGAGCGGCTTGACGGGCAGTACTTCCCGTCCGTCCGCGAGTACTGCGAGCTGTTCCGGTTGGACAGCTCGCGCATGCGGCGTGCGAAGCCCGACGTGCTGGTGATGCACCCGGGCCCGATGAACCGCGGCATCGAGATCACGCCCGACGTAGCCGACGGCGCCAATTCCGTGATCCTCGAGCAGGTCTCCAACGGCGTGGCCGTGCGAATGGCCGTGCTCGATACGCTCAACAAGGCAATGATGAACGATGAAGGATGAACAGGAGGAAACGGAGTCGCGTGCGAGCGGCTGGCTTCCGGCTGCCTGTTTGTTGTTCATCGCTCATCACCTATCGTTCATCGTTCATCGTTAGAATGAAATGGCTGATATCCTGATCAAAAACGGCCGCGTGATTTGCCCGGACCAGGGGCTGGACCAGATCGCCGATCTTCTCATCAAGAACGGCAAGATCGAGCGGATCGGCCAGATCCGGGAATCCGGCGGCGAGGTGATCGATGCATCGGGGAAGATCGTGTGCCCCGGGCTGATCGACATGCACGTGCACCTGCGGGAGCCGGGCGACGATCAGGAGGAAACGATCGCCAGCGGCAGCGCCGCCGCACTGGCCGGCGGGTTCACCACGATCGTCGCCATGCCGAACACCGATCCGCCCGTCGATACGCCGGTGACGCTCGAGTACGTGATGAGCAAGGCCCGCCAGGCCGGCAACGCCAACGTCTACTTCGCCGGTGCCATCACCAAGGGGCGCAAGGGCGAGGATCTCGCCGAGCTCTCGCTGCTCACGCGGTCGGGGGCGGCGGCATTCAGCGACGACGGATCGTGGGTCGCGTCCGGCTCCGTGATGTCGAAGGCGCTGAAATACGCCCGGATCACCGGCCGCCCGATCATATCGCACTGCGAGGACCCCGTGCTGGCGGGCAAGGGCGTGATGAACGCCGGCTCGCTCGCCACGGCGCTGGGCCTGCCCGGGATCCCCAGGTCGGCCGAGGAGACCGCCGTGGCACGCGACCTTCTGCTCGCCCGCGAAACCGGCGGCCGCATCCACATCACGCACGTCAGCATCGCCGGGAGCGTCGAGCTGATCCGCACCGCCAAGGCACAGGGCGTCAACGTTAGCGCCGACGTCACCCCCCATCATCTCGTGCTGACCGAAGACTGCGTGTGCGGCTACGACTCAAACTTCAAGATGAATCCGCCGCTTCGGTCGGAGAAGGACGTTCAGGCGCTGCGCGCGGCGCTGAAGGACGGCACAATCGACGCCGTCGCCTCCGACCACGCCCCCCATTCGCTCGAGGAGAAGGAATGCGAGTTTGACAAGGCGGCCTTCGGCGTGATCGGCCTGGAATCGACCCTCGCCGTACTCATCACCGAGCTGGTCGAGCCGGGGATCCTCACGTGGCTCGAGCTGATCGCCGCCCTCAGCATCAAGCCAGCCCGCGTGCTCGGGATCGCCAAGGGCACGCTCCGCCCTGGCGCCGATGCCGACGTACTCATCATCGATCCCACCATGCAGTGGACAATCGACAGCTCGCGGTTCGTGTCGCTCGGCCGCAACTGCCCGTTCAACGGCCGCACGGTGACCGGCCAGGCGGAGATCACGATCGTCGGCGGAGTAGTGCGGGAGGTGTAGGGGCGAACCATCGTGTTCGCCCTCGCCCGAACGTTCGAAGACCCTGCGAACGCTGAACATCGAAGAAAGAGGAAACGGTCAGCGGTCAGCGGCCAACAATCAGCGGTCAACGATCAACGCCGGAACCTGAGGGCGAACACGACGGTTCGCCCCTACGATTCATCCGACGTCCGTCATTCATCATTCCTCATTCATCATTCTCTTCGATCTCCACCTTCACCACAGCGTCCCATTCGAGCGGCAGGCGCAGCGTCACGTACTCGCCGTGGAAATCATAGGCGGCCGGCCGTCCGTCCGCGAGTACCTGGAATGACGTCGGGGCCTCGCACGGCACGCGGAGGACGATCTCCATCTCGATGGGATCGCCGGTGTGGTGCAGGCTGACGGCAAGGCGGCGCGGCGCCGATTCGCCGGAGACGATGAGGCCGTCGCGGGCTCGCAGGTTGCTGAATACGACGCGGTTGGCTCGCATCTTGGCAGGCATGCCCTTGCCAACATACACCCGGTGCTGCCAGAAATCGGACATCACGATCTGCTCGCACGCCGCCGTCAGATGCGCTCCGTGCGCGGTGCCGAGCGGGGGCAGGCCGTAGCTGCCGACGGGGCTGACCTCCTCGTAGTAGCCGGGGCCGTGGGTGCCATGCTCGAACGCCTCCACGAAATGCTGCTCGGCACGGTCGGCCCGGCCCAGCCGCATCTCGCTGGATGCCGCGGCGAACCCGATCCAGGGCATGTTGCAGCCCACCACCTTCTGGCCCCAGTCGATCGTGGCGGCATACGCGGCGTCGTCCATGAAGTCCTGGGCTTCCGCGAGGTAGTAGGTGTTGCACAGCCAGCAGCCGGCCTTGGCGTCGGGCCGGGCGTTCAGGTGCGGAGCGTAGCGGCCATTCACGATATCGAGGCGGGCGGAGTCGAGCACGCGCTGCCAGTCCTGCCGGCGCGGATCGTCGATGCCGAGCGCGGCGCTGTACGCGAGGGCCTTGCGGATGATCGTGAGAAACATCATCACGGTGGCGGCGTCATTGATGATTGCTTCGGCGCCCATCACGTCGGTTTCCACTCCTCGGAACAGCAGCCGGCCGTCCTGCTCGTAGAACCAGTGATCGACGGCCATGTCGGCCACGCGCTTGACGATGGGGAACGCGGCTTCGCGCAGGAGCTGCTCGCGGTG
>DATKYA010000212.1:0-3574 GCA_035528775.1 Planctomycetota bacterium
GCCTTGATCTGCTCGGGCGGAGTGACGGCTCGCGCGGCGGCGGGCCTGGGTGCGGCGGCCGCCTTCGCGGCGGGCGCTCCAGCGGCGGCAGGGGCGGCCTTCGCCTCTTCCTTCTTCGCAGCCGGCGCCGCCTTCTGGGGCACCGTCTCCGGCACCGCCTCGCCCTTCTCGCCCACGAACGCGATCACCTCGTTCACCGGCACCGTCTCGCCTTCGTTCACAAGAACCTTCAGCAGTGTGCCGGAAACGAACGCTTCCACTTCGAGCGTCGCCTTGTCGGTCGTCACCTCGAACAGCGGCTCGCCCTTGGTGACGGTGTCGCCTTCCTTCTTCAGCCATTTTTCGACGGTACCTTCTTCCATCGTCTGGCCGAGCTTTGGCATTTGAACTTCTTGAACCATCGTGCACCTCATTGCTAATGATGAACGATGAACAATGAACGATGAACGACAGACAATGAACGGCCGTTTGCCTCTTCCGTTCATCGTTCATCATTCATCGTTCATCGTTCTTCCTTATTGACCGCTGATGATCACCCGCAGGCCCTTGGCCTTCTCGGTGATCTCGATTCCTTCGAGCAGCCTGGGGATCGGCAGCCGGTGGGTGATCAGGCCCTTGGTGTCGATCTTGCCGGCGCCGACGAGCGCGAGTGCGAGGGCGTTGTGCCGAGGAGCCGAGCCGTGCGTCCCCACGCAGTAGAACTCGCCGTAATGCAGCAGGTTGCTGTTGAGCTTGATGAACGGGTTGTCCTTCGGCAGGCCGCCGAAGAAGTTCACGTAGCCGCGCTTTGCCACCATCTCGACTGCCTGCTCCTGCACCTTGCCGACGGAGCACGCGGTGATGACGACTTCGGCGCCGTGCCCGCCGGTGGCTTCCCGTACCGCCTTTATCGGCTCTTCTTTGCTCGAATTGATGTAGAGATCGGCTCCGGCGATCTGCGACATCTGGAGCCGCTCGGCCGAGATGTCGATCATAATGGTTTTGGTGGCGCCGATGCTCTTGCTGAGCATGACGTGCAGGCAGCCGATGGGCCCGGCCCCGATGACCACCACGGTCTGGCCGATGCCGGTGTGGGTGAGCTCGGCGGCGTTGATCGTGCAGGCGAGCGGCTCCGCAAGCGCGGCCTCCTCGAACGAAACGCCGTCCGGGATCACGTTCACACAGCCGTTGCGGACCGCCACCGGCGGCACAGCCATGTACTCGGCGAACCCGCCGTCGCAGTGGTAGCCGATGGCGATCAGGTTATCGCACATGCTCTGCATTCCGGCCAGGCAGTAGCGGCACTCGCCGCACGGAACCGCCGGGGCCACGGCCACGCGCTGGCCGACCTCGTAGTTCTTCACGTTCTTGCCGACTTCGACGATCTCGCCGGAAAGCTCGTGCCCGGTGATTCGCGGTGGCACGATGTGCTTGTGGCCGTGGTGGTAGACCTTGACGTCGGTGCCGCACACCGCGCACGCGCCCACCTTGATAACGATGCCCGACGGATCGCAGGCCGGCATCTTCGCATCCACGATCTCGATTTTCCCGATATCCTGCAGAACGGCAGCTTTCATGGAGTTCCTTTCGCTGTATGATGCGTAGGGGCACACGGCGTGTGCCCGGGCGGACGCCGTCCGCCCCTACGATTGTTTCCCCTGGTACTGTCGAAACGCTGCCGGCAGCGCATCGAGAATGTCCGTGGCGATCATCGAGATCTGACCCTTGTCAGCCGCGGCGAGATCGCCCGCCAGTCCGTGCAGGTACACGCCAAGCTGCGCCGCATGAAACGCATCCAGGCCCTGGCACAGCAGTGCCAGGATCACGCCGGTCAGGACGTCGCCGGCTCCGCCGGTCGCCATGCCGGGATTGCCGGTCCCGTTGATGTACGAA
This sequence comes from Planctomycetota bacterium, assembly GCA_035528775.1. Lineage (GTDB taxonomy): Bacteria > Planctomycetota > PUPC01 > JABMSA01 > JABMSA01 > DATKYA01. Next base: position 1,873 of record DATKYA010000212.1, read on the forward strand.
CTGCCGCCGTCGGTGACGACGGTACGGTTGCCCTTGAGGACGACAACCACGCCGTGCTTGCGTGCGAACGATTCCGCCACGCACTGGCGGTCGCGCTGGACATCCGCCGTGGGAATGCCGGCCAGCCTGCCCATCTCGGCCGGGTGTGGCGTGAGCACGATCGGCGCCTTCTTGCGGGCCAGCACCGCGACGTCGGTGCTGAGGTTGTTCAGGCCGTCGGCGTCGATCACCGTGGGAATCTCGAGCCGCGGGATCAGGTTCAGCACGAACCACTCGGTGGACGGATGCCTGCCGATTCCCGGGCCGAGCGCCGCCGCCGTGTAATCAGGCAGCAGCGGCAGCACGTCGAGCAGGGCGTGCGCGGCGAACGACTTCGCATCGGTTTGCGGGAATCCGCGGGTCGTCGGGCAGGTGGTCTTTTCGGCGATTATTGGCAGAACGCCGCAGGGCGTGCCGATGGTCACCAACCCCGCACCTGAACGCAACGCCGCATCTGCGCACATCACGGCCGCGCCGGTCATCCCCTCAGACCCGCCCAGCACCAGGCCCTTGCCGAACGTGCCCTTGTGCGAATCGGGATCACGCAGCGGAAGAACGGGTAGCTCGGTTATCATCCGTGCTGACATTGGTTCGATCCGTGAACGATTCCGATGCGGACAGCATGCAGGCCATCCGGCTATTTCTTCTGGGACTTCCGGAACGCCTCGACTGCCGCCATCAGGTCGCGTGCGTTTTTCGTGATGACATCGAACTTGCCTTCCTTCAGGGCCTTCTTGTCGACCAGCTCGCCGCCTACAGCCAGTGCTTCGGCGCCGGCAGCCAGCCATTCGCCTGCGTTGGCGGCACTCACGCCCCCGGTGGGCATGATCGGTATCTTCGGAAGCGGAGCTTTCAGTGCCTTGAAGTACGCCGGGCCAAACTGCGACGCCGGGAAGACCTTCACCCAGTCGGCGCCGTTCCGCCATGCGTTGTAGATCTCGGTCGGCGTCATCGCGCCGGGCATCACCGCGATGTCATTGGCGTTGCAGAATTTCACGACCTCCAGATCCGTGATCGGGCTGACGATGAACATGGCGCCCGCGTCGATGGCGGCCTTCGCATCCTGCACGCTCAGCACGGTGCCTGCACCCAGCAGCACGCTGTCGCCGAATTGCTGCTTCACCGCGCTGATCGTCTTGATCGGCTCGGGCACGGTGAACGTGATCTCAATGGCCTTCACGCCGCCATCGAAGCAGGCCTGGACGGCCCCGATCGCCTTGGCGGTATCGTCGCTGCGGACGACCGCGGCAATCGCCAGTTCTTTCAGTCGTGCAAGCGTTTCCTTGCGAGACATCTCAGCACTCCGTGAATTCAAGTAGAGACGCCCCGGTGGGGCGTCTGAGACGTGCCACCGGCACGTCTCTACCGTGGTATTGGATATCATGATGGACGAACATCGCCCTTGTCATCAGTTCCGCATCTGGCTTGTCCGGATGCCTCGCGATTGCGGGCATGCGCCGGCGGGCGGTTGATCAGTGCCGCGATGTATCCCGCCCCGAAGCCGTTGTCGATGTTGACTACTGAGACGCCCGCGGCGCAACTGTTCAGCATCGTCAGCAGCGCTGCAAGCCCGCCGAACGACGCCCCGTAGCCGACGCTGGTCGGCACGGCGATCACCGGCCGGCTCGACAGCCCGCCGACCACGCTCGCCAGTGCGCCCTCC
>DATKYA010000213.1:0-2466 GCA_035528775.1 Planctomycetota bacterium
CACGCCCGGCAAGCGCCTGAAGATCGGCGCGTGGGTGAAAACCGAGAACCTCGCGGGCGAAGGATTCCACCTGGAATCCTCCTTCTTCCTCTCGAAAACTCCCCCCGACCGCGGCACCAGCGGCCCGTTCCGCAGCCGCACCCTCACCGGCACCAACGACTGGACCTGGCTCGAAGTGCCCATGCCCGTCACCCCCGCCGACGCCCTCTGGCTCCCGCGCCGCATCGCGTTCGTCCTGAAGGGGTCCGGCAAGGCGTGGGTGGATGACCTGGTGTTTTCGGAAGAATAGCGGCGGCACAACTGCGGCAGGTCAGGCGAATGATGTGATACGTGGGATAACCAGTTGCCTGTCCCCGGTTTTCCAGGGACAGTGCCTACGACCCCGCATCGATCTCCCGCGCAGCCACATCGCACTTACCCGGCGCATCCTCTTTCCCCATTGATTCCTCCCCTCCCCCTCCTTATACTTCTCCTCATGTTCCTCCTCCGCCTCCTCATCAGCATTCTCCGAGGTGACCCGATGAAGCTCCTCTGCCTTCCGATCTCGATCATTCTTCTCGCGATTTCCCTCCCCTGCTTCTCCGCCGATCCTCCACCCACGCCCACCGAAGGCCTCGTGGCGTACTGGAATCTCGACAAGGTAGAAGACGGGAAGGTGCGCGACGTGTCGGGCAACGGGCACGACGGGACTGTGGTGAACGCGCAGTTCACCGAGCTGGGCCGGATCGGCGGCTGCCTGGAGTTCAACGGCAAGGACACGTACGTGGATTGCGGGCCGCCGGGAGCGTACGGGATCGCGGACGCGGTGACGTTCGCGGTGTGGGCGCGGCCGGAGGAGCAGACGGGCGGGCAGCGACACCGATTCGTCGCCGCTCGCGAGCGGATGCAGGGCGACCTCGCCGACGGTTTCACGATGGGCTGCGAGCTCGACACCAAAGCACTCGGCTGCTGGATGGGCAACACGAAAACGCAGGAGCGATACAGCTTCTACGCGGTCACCGACATGGTGCCGCGGCTCTGGCAGCACGCGGTGCTGACCTACGCGAAGGACGGCGGGGCCACCTTCTTCCAGAACGGCAAGCGAATCGTGAACGAGCGGTGGTTCAAAGGCCCCATCGGCATGCCCGCCGCGAGCATGTGCATCGGCACCGACAAGACATTTTACATGAAGGGCCTGATCGACGAGGTGCGAATCTACAACCGCGTGCTCAGCGATGCCGAGATCAGGCAGTTGTGCGAGGCGCTGCCGCAGGTGCCGGCGGCGGGCATCAAGCTTGAGAAGGACGCCCTCCCGCTTGCGGTGGGATCGCTGGTGCGGCTGGAATGCGCGATCGAGCCGTATCACGCGAGAAACCTGTCGGTGGTCTGGCGCAGCAGCGAGCCCCGAGTGGCCACGGTGACGGGCTACGGCGAGGTGAAGGGCCTGCGGCCGGGCAAGACCACGGTCACCGTCACCACGGATGACGGCGGCTTCCCGGCATCCTGTGCCGTGGAAGTCCGTGTGCAGTCCGTGACCAAGGTGTCGCTGGACAAGCCGGAATTGCGCCTCGAGGAGGGCCGCACGGAGAAGCTCGCGGCGACCGTGGAGCCGGCGGACGCGACGAACCCGGCGGTCACCTGGGGCAGCAGCGACCCACAGGTTGCCACGGTTGACGATGCGGGCGCGGTGACGGCCCTGCGGACGGGCCAGGCTGCCATCACCGCGGCGGTCGCCGATGGCGGGGGCGCGGCGGCGTGCCAGATGACGGTCTGGAAGGAACCGGTGGCGGGGCTGGCATTCGAGAAGCCGGAGGTGATCGTGAAGGCGGGCGAATGGGCGCAGCTCGCGGTGACGGTTCGCCCGGAAAACGCATCGCGGCGGAACATCGTGCGCTGGCGGTCGAGCGATCCTGCCGTGGCCGCGGTGGACCAGGCGGGGATCGTGATCGCGAAATCCGGCGGCACGGCGTCGATCACGGCGGAGGCGAAGGACGGCGGCTTCACGGCCGCGTGCGCGGTGACGGTGCCGGCGTTCGGCAGCGGGGTCTGGTCGAAGGTGATCGTGCTGCGCGAGTACCTGAAGAATTACGATCCGCGCTGGCCGCTGCTGCAAAACGGCTGGTTCGACTTCCCGGATGAGCTGGTGAGCTACGAGCTGGCGTTCCCGCGAAATACGGTGCGGGCAAACGGCCTGCGGCTGACGACCGCCGCCGGGGAGCCGGTGGAGTACCAGCTTGCCGACGTCGTCGAGAACCGCCGGGGCTTTCTCGAGAAGGCGGAGCTGAGCTTGCGCACGGGGCTGGCGCGCGGCGAGATCAAGGGGTTCATCTTCGATTACGATCCGAAGTACGATCGCGATGCGGACGCACAGCGGCGGGTGACGATCACCCCCAGCGACCGCAATACCGCGATCATCGCAGCCAACCGGCAGCAGATCGAGGTGCCGCACGGCAAGGTGGTCTTCCCGGGCGGCGAGGCGGCGAAGGA
>DATKYA010000214.1:0-4097 GCA_035528775.1 Planctomycetota bacterium
GACGAAGAACTGGCATACGTGCGTGCGGGCATCGGCTCGGATCTTGACACGATGCTGGTGTTCAACCTGCTGCGGACGCACCGCCACATCAAGCCGTTTCTTGACGCCGGGCAAGGAAACGAGAGCCTGACGGCCGCGCAACTCAACGCCCTGCTGGTGCTGCGGGCGGCCGAGCCGGCCGGGATGCTGATGAGCGAGATCGGCAGGAAGCTCGTCGTCACCCGCTCAAACGTAACCGGGCTGGTCGACCGGCTGGAGCGCCGCGGACTGGTGAGCCGCGCGGGCCACGACGATCGCAGGGCAACGGTGGTGCGGCTGACGCAGCAGGGCACCGAGCTCCTGGGCCGCATCGTGCCCGCCCACGCAAGGATGCTCGCCGAGCTGACGGCCTGCCTCACGGATCGACAGAAGCATACGCTCATCCGGCTGCTCACTACGCTGCGCCGGAGTCTGCGCCGGCGCGGGAAGGAGGCGCAGTGATGCGCGGCGGCTGGCACGGATCTCATGGGACCGTTGGCGGGCTGACTCGAACCTACGGCCTCGGCGGCCATTTCACGAAGGAAGGCCTGAAAGGCCACCCCAGGATCAGCCGCGGCGAGCTGAAGCGCATCGCGCAATACTTCCTGCCCTACTGGCCCAGGTGGCTGGTCATCTTCGCCTGCATCGGTGCAACTGCCGGGCTGAACGTGCTGCCCCCGTTCGCCGTGGCGGTGATCGTGGACCGCGCCATTCCCACCTCCGACGGCCTGCTGCTGGGCCTGCTGGCAGGGGCGATGGTCGGCCTGGCCATGACCTCCGGGCTGATCGGCGTCCTCCAGCAATCGGTGACCGCCCGCGTCGGCCAGAACATCATGTTCGACCTCCGGCAGGCGATGTTCCAGCACCTCCAGCAGATGAGCCTGCGGTTCTACACGTCCACCCGCTCCGGCGAGATCGTCTCCCGGATCAACAATGACGTCCAAGCCGTGGAGGGGACCGTGACGGGGACGCTGGTGACGATCGCGGGCAACATCGCCACGCTCACGGCGACGTCGATCGCGCTGCTGTCGATGAACTGGAAGCTGACGCTCGTGGCGATAACGGTGGTGCCTGCGTTCTATCTGCCGTCGAGGATCGTGGGGGGAATCCGGCGGCGGCTGGCGGTTCAGACACAGGAGAGCCAGGCATCGCTGCTGGCGTTTCTCAGCGAGCGGCTGCACGTGGGCGGTTCGCTGCTGATGAACATCTTCGGGCAGCGGCAGGCGGATGCGGCGGCCTTCGCCGATGCCGCCGCCCGAATGCGCGAGTTGCACGTGCGGCAGACGGTCGTCGGGCGCTGGCTGTTCATGATCCTCAGCGTGTTCAGTGCGATGGGGCCGGCCCTGATCTACTGGTACGGCGGCTTCCAGGTGATGCGGGGCGGGCTGACCACCGGCAGGCTGATCGCGTTTGCCGCGCTGCTCACGCTGCTGTACCGGCCGCTGGTGCAGCTCGCGTCGGTCTACGTGGATATCCAGGCGTCGGTCGCCGTCTTCGAGCGGATATTCGAGTATCTTGACCTCGCGCCGGACGTCAGCAATGCGCCGCAGCCCGTTCCTTTGCAGCAGACAACGGGGCAGATGCGGTTCGAGAACGTCGGCTTCTCGTATCCCGCCCCGCTGAGCCTGCTGGCGGATGAGACGCCCGAACCGGCCGGAGCCGACGCCCCGGAGCAGTTCGCCCTGCGAAACGTGACCTTCGCGATCAACCCGGGCGAGAAGGTGGCACTCGTCGGCCCCAGCGGCGCCGGCAAGACCACCATCACCTATCTCCTCCCCCGCTTCTACGACCCCGGCGAAGGGATTATCACGCTCGACGGGCACGATTTGCGGAACCTGGAACTGGAAACTCTGCGGCGGCACATCGGCATGGTGACGCAGGAGACCTTCCTCTTCCACGCGACCGTCCGCGAGAACCTGCTCTACGCCAAGCCGGAAGCCACCGATGCCGACATGATCGAGGCGTGCCGCGCCGCCAACATCCACGACTTCATCGAAGGGCTGTCGGAGAAATACGATACGGTGGTGGGCGAGCGGGGCTTCCGGCTGTCGGGCGGCGAGAAGCAGCGGCTGTCGATCGCGCGGGCGCTCCTGAAGGATCCCGCCATTCTCATCCTCGACGAAGCCACCAGCAATCTCGACGCCACCACCGAATACCTGATCCAGACGGCCCTGGAAAAACTGCTGCACGGGCGGACGTCGCTCATCATCGCCCATCGCCTCTCGACGATCCTGAACGCCGACAGGATCGTGGTCATGCAGAACGGGCAGGTCGAGGATTTCGGCAGGCACGAGGAGCTGATCGCGCGGGGCGGGCTGTACGCTAGGCTATTCCAACAGCAATTCAAGAAGGTGCTTGAGATGAAGCACGATCGGCACGATGCATGATGCCGTGCGTCCGAGATGGGTTCATTCGGCCTTCGCCATGACCTCCCGCACGAACTGCGTCTTCGCCTGCGTGTATCGTTCGCGGTCGTGGGCGTATCGTGCCGCGAGGTCGCGTTTCAGCGTCGCATAGCGAGCGGCCTCGCCGGGATGCCGCCGCAGGTAATCCCGGAACGAAATGCCTTCCCACAACTTGTGACCGGGCGGGGCCATGTGAACGTGGTGCGTGCGGATCCCCATCAGGCTGGCTGGATCCGCATTGGACACTGGGAGGAGTTCATTGACGAGTCTGCTGCGTCAGGCGAACCTGATACTGAACAATTGCGCGTGGTTCATTCGGACGTGGAAGGCCATCGGCCGGGGGCCATCGTTCGACAGTCGGGCGTCGCCCCGCCAGGTGACCACCGCGTCGGGATGGTTGCCGCAGATCGGATCGCAATCGGCGAGCGTGCGGCCGGCGACGGGCCGGCGATCGGGGCCGAGCAGCTCGACGTGCACGAGGCCGCTGTGCTTGGTGCGCAGGTTCAGGTGCAGCTCGTTGCCGCGGAACCGTACGATCCACGTGCTGAACTCCGCATCCTCCTCCGCTTCGAGCGCGACGATGCGGTCCTGCTCCCACCAGGCCCAGGCAAACTGGCCCAGCGGGGGGCGGCGGGGATACTTGTGCGGAATCCTGTAGCCCACGTAAGGTATGGCGACACGGCCGCCGGGCAGTTCCACCATCCCGCAGCCCGATATGGCGCCGCCGGTATCCCAACTGCCGGGCTCGCCGGGCTGCAGCACGAGATTGGCGGGCGGAGCGCCCCAAAGAATGCCGTCGGGGCTGGTGAGCAGGTGGGTGAAGAAGCGGTCTTCGGCCACGCGCCAGCGCCACGGAAGCAGCAGGTGCCAGTCGACCGTGCCGGGGTAGAGGGTGTGGCCATTGCCGTACCAGGTGTCGGTGGCTCCGACGTCGGCGCCGGGCCAGAGGATGGTTTCCGGCAGTGGGAAGCGGCGGAAGTCGTCGGTCTCGGCTCGGCCAATCGAGCGCCGGCCCAGCACCCACGTGCGGCAGAACCACACGTACTTGCCGAGGACGGAAGCGTAGGAGGCGGTGTTGTGCGTGTCGGAAAGGTGCCCGACCAGCGGCTCGGGAAGGCGGGTCCAGTGAATGCCATCGGGCGACGTGGCCCCGGCGGTGACGTGGACGCCCTCGGCATCCGCCGGGTGGGAGGCGGTGCGGTCGGGGAATTTTTCGCGGAAGGCGTCGGCCTCCTGCTTCGATATCCGTGCGAGGTAGATCGCCTTGTATCGTTCATGGGCAGGGCCGTGCGGATCGATGAAGACGCCGCCGCCGTGGTAGCCCCAGGGTCCGGCGAGGGGGCCGCCGTAGACGATATTCGTTTTCGCGCGGCCCTCGTAGGGGAATACGGTTTCCTCGACGCGGCGCCATGCAAGGCCGTCGTCCGATTCGGCCAGGCAGAGGAAGTTGGCCCCGCCTCCGCCGGCCATCGTGGGGGGCACGCTTTCATACCAGAGGCGGTAGCGGCCCGCCTGGTGGATGATCGTGGGCGCGCCGATGATTCCCTCCCAGGGCATCTCGGGGCTGAGGAACGGGTCGGTCTTGCCCGCGGGCAGCGTGCGCAGCCGCAGGCCGAACGGAATGTCGCCCCGCGAGAAATGGACTTCGGGAAGCGGACCGGCATTGAACAGCGC